>JAHAZN010000078.1 GCA_018385335.1 Prevotella sp. | reverse complement strand
AGAGACCAAGGTCGTTGTGCGCCTTGCGGAAGATGGTGTTGTTGATTTCCTCGCTGATACCATCAAGGGCTGCAATGCTGTTGTTGCTATTCTTGGCACAGCGGTGACACTGTATGGCGCATCGGCTATGTGGCTCCTCTTTACCTGTGAGCGAGGCAAGCGATGCGAGGAAATGACGATCAACGAGGTTGTCGGCATCGAGAATCACTACATAGTCGAAGGCTCGTTTGTTGACCTTTTCCATGGCAAACTGCAGTGCCTTAGCCTTGGAACTCTTTTCAAACTTGGGGATGAGGAGATGGATGGGACGGGTGCGCAGTGCCTCGTTGGTCTCCTCTCCAATATGGTCGGAGATGACGGTGAGCTGATAATTCTCTTGAGGATAGGTTTGTTCCAGGAAATGATCTACCGTATGCAATATCACGTTCTCCTCATGATAGGCAGGGATGAGAACAAGAAAGCGCGGTCCTTTTGTCACCTCGGGCGATGAGGAAGGACCAGTGGAGGAGTTGCTTGAGGACGAGAGATGGAGGAGATGGATGATCACAAAGAAAGCTACATAGCTCGTGGACCAAGCTAAAACCATCCATGCGATGATATCTATGATATGTAAGAGCGTCCAGAACATACCTGAGGATTAGTTTTTGTTTTCAAAATATTTTTTACGCCTTGCGATATGCAGCGTGTTGAGGAGCGAAGAGATGAGGATGAGGGGTGCCTTGAGAAAAGCCTTATCCCAGTTCTTGTCAACAAGATAGTCGGGTGTGGCAAGGGCAAAGACAAAGATAATGAGGGCAAACATCAGCCACCATTTGATGGCCAAGGTAAAATAGATCATCGGCATCACGAGACTCATCAAGCAGATGATACCCATCATCACTGTACGAGGGACAAGCATCCACTGGATGAGCTTGTCTAACAGGTCATATTGCTTGCCGACGATGGCCATAGGCAGATATCTAATGTTTGAGACGATGACATGAAACTGTGACGAGGCCCAACGGTTACGCTGTCTGTTGAAGGCTTCTGTGCTGCGTGTCTTCTCGTCATACACCAGGATATCATCGAAGTAATCAACAAATATACGCTGTCGCATGAGCATCATCTCCAGTTCTTTGTCTTCCCATACAGCTTTCGTCTTACCGATGTTCTGCTTAAACCAGTTGTAGTCGATAGCCATGCCCGAACCAGCGATGGCAGCGGAGATGCCCATCGTGATGTGTCCGCGGCGGAAGATGGTGTTGTTGATCTCTTCAAAGATAGCGTCGAGGGTAGCAGAGGCTGTGTCTCTGTTCTTCGACACACGGTGCACCTGTATGGCTTTGGTGCCCGAGGTCTCATAGGCATTGTTCACCTCCTCAAGAAACTCTGGCAACACCACATTGTCGCCATCGAGGATGATGGCTACATCATAGATTTTAAACTGAGGAAGATTGTTGACTGCATACTGGAGTGACTTCGCCTTGGTGCTATGCTCAAAGTTGGGAGTGAGCAGGGTGATAGGGAGCTGAGCCAATTGGAAGTTGGTCAGCTCTTCCTGATGGTCGGAGATGACCGTGATATCGAAGAGTCGCTGAGGATAGGTCTGTCCCAACACCGAGTTGACTGTCGGCAGGATGGTCTTGTCACATTTGTATGCAGGAATGAAGATGATAAATCTATTCTGGTGTTTAGCCTGCTGAATCGCTGATTTGCGTCCGAAGAGTGATGCGATGGTAAACACTGTCATATAAATAGCTGTCGCAGCCACGGCCACGAAGAGCAAGATGTCTATGAGGGTAAGGAGTAACCAGGTAGTCATAATAGATTGTTATTGTATAGATGATGTGTCTTGTCTCAATACAAAGTGGCCGACGGCGCTCAGAAGTGCTTTGGCCTGCTGTCGCCTACCCTTCATCAGCATCTGTAGGAGATGGAGTGGAGCAGCCAGTAACAGCTGATAGGCATAGGAGATCCAACGGGCACATGGCGAGAGGTTGCGGCGGGCAAAGATCAATCGGTTGCGGGTGAGGTAATAGGTCTTGAGCGGACTGTCGATACCCGTTGATCTGCTCTCTTTATGGAGGATGACACACCTCGGTTCATACCATAGTTGATAGCCCTGCTCCTTGAATCGCTCTGCCCAGTCGTATTCCTCGTAATAGAGGAAATAGAGTTCAGGCATCAGTCCTACCTTGTCTAAAGCTTCGCGTCTCACCATCATCGCAGCACCGTGCATATAGGGGAGGGCGTGTGGGAGATCATATTGTCCCTTGTCTTGCTCGCCCATTCCCACAGCATGGTTTCTCAGTGTGATAGGAGAGAGCTCGGTATAGCCGGCAAACTGGATGATTGTCGGGTCGTCGTAGTATCTCAACTTAGGGCATACCACGGCTATTTCGGGATGTGTGTCCAAGCAGTTTTTCAGGCAGAGAAGGTCGGCACCAGCAAGATCAGTGTCGTTGTTGACAAGGAACAGATAGTGCCCGTTGGCAGCGCTGATGCCGAGGTTGTTACCGCCGGCAAACCCCCTGTTTTTATGGCTTCTTATCACCTTCACCCACGGGTAGCGTTGTGCGATGACGGTGGCCTCATCGCTTCGTGAAGCATTGTCCACCACGATAAGCTCTATCCTCAGTCCTGCGGGCTGAGGGAGAGAGTCAATCATCTGGCAGGTATCTTCCAAACCGTTGTAATTGACAGTGATAACAGAAATGTCACACTCTTGATGCACGCCGTTTCTCCTCCTTTATTCTGTTTTTCTCCTCTTGCAGTGCATAACGCTGCTCCTCTTCTTCTACAAATGCCTTCTCGATAAAGGGAAGTGTATAGACAAGTGCCAGTCCGCCATAGAAGATGAGCACGTTGGGAAACTGCATTAGAATCTGGTTGCCATAGCCTCCCAACTGGATGGCAGTGAATGCCGCACATAATCCGCCCCCTATGCCCTGCAACGACTTCGATTTCAGTTGGAAGAACACCACGAAACAGGCACCTACAAACATCATCATCGTGGTGAGGAGGAAGATGCTGATGCCAACATATCCCGTGTGTACCCAGATAAATACATACTCTGAGTCGGGAGGGATGGTGGAGAGTTTTCTAAACTTATTGTTGGCAGGCACATTCTCATAGCCCATACCTATACCTATGCCCCACGGTGCATCCTGGATATATTTTCTGATGGCCGCTTTGTTGATATCGCGCACGTTGGCCGAGGCATCATTACGGTTGAATCCCGAGCGCATTCGGCGGATCATGTCGTTGCCGTTGCCTATCGTTGTAAAAGCGAGGAGGGAGATGAACAGGCCGAAGACCACTGCTGTGCCGGCTCCTATCTTAAATGACTTTGACAGGACGATATAGATGCCAAATCCCGCTATCATACAGAAGAGTGCCGTACGGGTACCCGAGGAGAACATGCCCCATGTGCAGATGATGCCGGCGATGAGATAGAAGAGTTTGTCTTTCTTTATTCGTGAGGTGATGGACACAACGAAGAAGCACACCGCGCTGCCTGCCATGTTACATCCGAAGTTGGCAGCATCGCTGAACACGGAGAAATAACGTGTGATACCATTCACTAAGTGGGTGCGTCCGGCATAGAGCAACCACATGCGCTCTGTCTGCGTGAAACCGATATATTTCTGTGAAAAGGCCCATGCCACGGCGATGATAGAGAGCCATGCCCACATCTTGAGAAACTGTCGCAGAAGTTGGGGTGTAGAGATATAGATGGAGCACACCAGAAAGGCATAGAGCAGTTGGAAGGCCATCAGACGGGCGCCCATATACCATGCCCCGATATTGATGCCCAGGTCGCATGTGTCGTTGAATACCTCAACGCAACAGAATCCACACCATATAAGCAATGCGATGAGCATCACGTTGGCTATCTTTGCCTCGAGAAACATCTTTGCGTCGATGATGGCTATGCAGAGCAGCAGAATCTCCAGCATCTCGTTGGGGATAGACGAGGGGAGCGGCATATACTGGTAGCGGTTGAGGAACATCACAAAATAGTTGATCACAAACAGCAGCCAGAAGGTGAACATCTTATACTTAAACGCAAGATAAACGAACACCACAGCCAGGGGCAGCAGACACACGATCATGAGTCCACCCAATCCCATGGAGACCAACTGATAGATGGCGGCTATAAACAAGAGCAACAGAAGAAGGTATCTTCCTCTGTTCTCCTGGGTGTTTGAGGCGAAGCGCCTTACGCTACTCGTTTCATTCATTCTTTAGTTGGCATGACTGTTCTCTGTGGCTGTCAGTCCTAACTGAGAGATGCGATAGACAAAGTTTTTGAACTTAGTGTAAGGAGGTAATTGTCCGACAAACTCCTCTACAGCATAACGACTGGCCTCGGTGAGATACATAAAGAGCGAGTTTTTGTTCTCTATCTGCGCATTGAGCTCCTTGAGTGCTTTTTGGTCGATATCCTTCCATGTGCGGTTGGCTCGTGTGATGAGCAGATTGACTGTTCCCATGTTGAGCAGCGAGGTAGCTATGGAGTTGTCGTTGAGGTTGGGATATTCAATGATGACTATCTCATCGGGCATGATATCTGGATAGAGGTCCTTGATGTCCTTAGCCATGATATACTTACTATCCTCGGCAAGGAAGTCTTCGTCATAGGTGAGTCTTCTCACCTGCAAACCTATTGATAACCAGTAGTTCTCCAGCTCTTGTGCCAGGTAACTCTTACCGTTGGCTGCATCGGTTGAGAGCAGGTTAAGCACATTCTGCTGTCCTGTTTTGAAATGTGGGAGCAGCGCCTTGCTCAGCTGTCTCAGCGCCATATCAGCGATGGTCTTGTTGTATCGTCGATACCTCAAAGTGCTGTCTTTGGGATAGCATCCCAACACCGGAATCTTCGTGATGCGTTCAGAGCGCATACGGTCACGCAGGGTGCGGTCGAGCATCTCTATGATGAGGAAATAAACGGCGGTAAGGAAGAAGGTGAGCACCATCGCTCCCAAGAGAATCATCAGTCGGTTGGTGGGCTGAGCGTTGAGGGGGAACATCGGTGGATTGAGCACGCGTAGCGTAGCCGTGGACATCTGCAGGTTACGCTGGCGGAGTCGGGCAGCGTTGAGCGCTTTGAGCATCTCCATGTAGTTGCCCTCGATGAATCCGATATGTCGGTCTTTGCGGTCGATGGTGGCACCGATGGGGGAGAAATAGAGGATCTGTTCATCGAGTTTCTTTCTCAACACATCCTTGGCTACCATCTGTGCTTTGGTCTTTTCGAGAAGTAACACCTGTTCCAGCCATTTCTCAATCAAGGGTGCTGCCTTCACACCTGTCTCCGCACTATAACTTCCTGCCTCGATATCCTGTGTGAGGCTGCGCACCTTCTCTGTGGCATTCTGTAACTGTTTTTTTGCCAGTGCCAGTTCTTCCTGCGATTCGGCTGTGTTTTCGCCACCCTCACTGCTCATGAGTTGAAGGTTGGAGATGCGCGACTGTATCTGAGCCACCTCTCTCATCTGGTTGGTGAAATCTCTGTTGGCACGTATGATTTTAGCTCGGTTGCCCAGTTGTCGTTCCAAGTAATCCATCAGCGCCTTGGTGGTGGTATAGTCCATCAACTGCTGGTTGTCGAAGTTGATTTGCTGTGCATCGAGCACGGTGAGCTGTTTGGTCTGTTCGCCGTAGTTGATGATACGCTTTGAGATATTATATTTTATCAGGTCATCTTCTGCTCCTGCGAGGAGTCGATAGAGTCGAGCTACCTCACGTTCAAAAAACTTGATGACGTTGTTCGTTTCTCCGAATCTCAACTGCTGGTATTGGCGGGCAAACACCTCGTTGAGTATCTCGAGGGTATTATAGGCGATACCAGCATCGTTGGTTGAGTAGCCGATATCGATGATGTCGCTGTTGTTGAGCTGTAGCACCTTCAGTCGTGAGGTGATAGAGTTGATGCTGAAATAAGGGTGATAGTTGAGCATACCGAAAATATAGTTGCCCATGGTAGGTTTCTCATAAGCCTTGAGGTTGGCATAGGTTGCCGACTCACTGTTCTTATTGATGAGCGCTTTCACCTCAGCAGGTACCGACTGGCTCAGTTCTCTATAGTGTTCAGCCGAGATATAGTTGTTATCCTTCATCTGGTTACCATACATCATACATCTGGCAAAGAGACGTAGTGATACCTCATGGATGGTATTGTCGGTAGTGATGATGAGCATGAGGTTCTGTATGTTGGTCTGAGAGTTACCTCCCGCCGTACCCGTTCCACCTTCGATGTTGTATCCTGTAATCATACCAGTGTAGATCGTGGTGCTCGTGTTATAGACCCTGTCGAGGTCTCGTGTAGAGAACCATGCTACGATGAGTGCGATAAGCGGCAATACGACCAGCCACCATCTGATGCGGTATAAGAATCTTACTAAATATCTAAATGTATCCATAGCAGTGAGGCTATTAGATGATTATTCTTTTGATTGTTTTTTCTGCTTTTTCTTCTCCTCCTTTTCGAGTTGCCTAATCAGTCGTTCTTCCTCCTCGGCAGCCTCTTTAATGCGTTTCTCCACAGCTTTGTTTTCCTTGGCTATCTGTTTAGCCGACTTCTTCATGTCGCTGTCGAGCGTGATATCTGTTGTGCTGTTGGTGATGATAGGCGTGTGAGTGAGAATCTCAAGCGTTATGACATCTGTTGCTATCTGCGTCTGCAACTGCTGATAGAGCGCCACGGCATTCTGTTCCTGATTTTTTGTCTGTGCTAATTCCTTGATGGAGATGGTGCCGTTGTGAAACTCCTCTTGGTTGAGTGTTCCTGCTCCCTGATAGATGGCAGCATTCTCGCTGGCTGTCTTCAGACTCACCAGATTGTTGGTTATCTTGACATAGAGCGTTGCTATCTGCAGTTTCAGTTGGTCGTAAGCGATGTCCTTCTTTATCTGTGCCTGGTCCACCTCCAGTTTCTTCCTTCTCACTGCCGGACCAAGGTCGAGGATATCTTCGAGTGGTACGCTGATGTTGACACCCACGTTCCAGTAGCTCTGTTCGTTGCCCTGAAACTGATAAATCATCTGGTTGTAGGTGGAGGAGTTGTTGCCCCACATATCTGTCTTACCATAGCTGTAGCTTGCGTGTCCTCTTACATAAGAGAAGATGTGTCTCTTCTGTTTGGCTACCTCTGCCTGTGCTATCTCCTGAGCTTTCGCCAGGTCGAGAATCTGCGGGTTGGCTTTGGCGTTCTCAAACAGTATAGAGAGTGGTGGCAGGTGAAAAGTGGCGTAGTTGAATCCTGTCGATTCACTCGAATCAAAGAAACCTGCACTCACATTACCGTCTATCTGTGCCTTCACCTGTGGGCAAGTGCAGATAAAGGAGAGTAACAGCAAGTTACGTACAAGATTGTTTTTCATTGTAATGAGATTTGTTTTCGGTTCACCGTATCACACCTCGCCTTTCTGTTTGAAGGCAGTGAGTGTGCGGAATATAATCTTCATATCAAGACTGAAGCTGTAGGTCTGTCCATACTTGATATCCAGTTGTTTGCGTTCTTCGGCCGACATCATGCCATTTCTTCCACGCTCTTCTACCTGCCATAATCCAGTGAGGCCGGCAGGTGCCATGAAACGGTCGATACAGTCGTCGCCGGTGAGTTTTTCTGCCTCGTAGAGTGGCAATGGGCGGTTGCCCACGATGCTCATATCACCCTTGAGGATGTTAAACAGCTGAGGCAGCTCGTCGATACTGTATTTTCTGATGAATCGTCCCACCTTTGTGATGCGTGGGTCGTTTTCTATCTTCACGAAGGCATTATTGATGTCTTCAGCCTTCTGCTTGTTGAAATCGCTTTCTGCCATCACGAAGTCGTCGCCTACGAGCATCACCTCGTCGTCGCCTATCATCATCTCCGTGTCGTCGCCTACCATCATCAGTTCTGGGTCGGTGAGCGGTCGCTCTTTTGGAGCTTCCTCCTCTTGTTTCTTTGAAGCATATTGGTTCTGGGTGCGACTCAGTTCCTTGAGGTTTTTCTCTGCATCAGTGTACATGCTCCTGAACTTCAGGAAGTCGAAGATAGCATAGTTCGTACCCACCCTTTTCGATTTGAAGAGCACTGGTCCCTTGCTCTCTATGCGGATAGCTATGGCAGTGATGATAAAGATGGGGGAGAGCACGATGATTCCAAGTGCCGAGAAGACGATGTCGAAGAGTCGTTTCCACAGTGGAATCTGAAACCTCAGCATCTTGTATTTGGGTGCATCATGGTCGAAAAGGATATCCTCTCTGTCGCTGATAAACTGCACCTTTTTGTTCAGCTCTGTGATAGATGCCGTGTCGTTGAGCGTGTCATTGATGCCACACTCCTGATAGGCCCGTCTCTCCTCGTCGGAGAGGAGTCCGGTGAGCAGGATAATATAAAGGTGTGGGCATTTCTTCCTCAGATACTTCAGCGTGATAGAATCTTCGTTGATGTTGTGTCTCTCGAGGAAGAGCAGATAATGCTCCCTCCCTGTACGCTGGCTGCAAAGTACGGCAGCATCGCGGTAGTTGGTTGTCATACGAACCAACTGACCTGGGATAAACTTAAGTCTCTCCTGTGTTTTTGGGTCGCTGCCCAAATATACCACACCTATCATATCTGCGCTATTTGTCGTTTTATAAAGGTGGGTTGGATTAATTCCCACCGTCAGAATAAAGTGATGAGCGTCTTAGGGAAGAATTTTCTTCACTCTTATTTTGAGCTCCATGGGGTTGAATGGCTTCACGATATAGTCGATGGCGCCAATCTCCAGCAGTCGGATGCGTTCGCTCGTACTGTCCTCGCTGCTGAGCATGATGACGGGGATGTTCTTGAACAGCTCGTTTTGCTTTATCCACTCAAGGAAGTCGTCACCCCTCATGCCCGGCATACGGATGTCGGAGATGATGAGGTCGGGGGTATTGCCTGATTGCAGCCATTTCACACCTTGCAAACCATCGGGCAGCCACTGCACCTCATAGTCGCTCATAAGGTAGATAGAGAGCACTTTGGCAATGGTCTCCTTGTCATCTAATATCAAAATTTTTCTTTTCATAATTCTATCGGTTTTTCTTTGTGAGTTTCTTTAGTTTAGACAATTCAATTTGCAAAGATAAAAAAAAAAATGTAACAAAGAAATTTTTCGATAAAAAATGCGGTTGATGGGCTACTAATTGTTTTTTTTCTTTAAATTTGCGGGGATGAAAGTAGGATAAAGCGTAATGACTATGGGGGGAGCCCCTAAAAAGTGATGATTCATATTACTAATGTATAACTATAAAATATAAAAATGAGAAACGAATATTTATTAGGATTTGATGTCGGAAGCAGTTCGGTGAAGGCATCATTAGTAGAGGTGGAGAGTGGCAAATGTGTGGCTTCGGCCTTTTATCCAGAGACCGAGGCGCCCATCATCGCCCACAAGACTGGTTGGGCGGAGCAGGACCCACTGATGTGGTGGGAGAATGCTAAGCGCTCACTTAAGAAGATAATGACAGAGGCTAATGTGAAGGGAGAGGAGATTAAGGCGATCGGTATCTCTTATCAGATGCATGGTCTCGTGTGTGTTGACAAAAATCAGCAACCTCTTCGTCCTGCTATCATCTGGTGCGACTCCCGAGCTGTACCTTATGGCGAAAAGGCATTTAAAGATTTAGGTGAAGAGACCTGTCTGGGGCAGTTGCTCAACTCGCCCGGCAATTTCACGGCTGCCAAGCTCGCATGGGTGAAGGAGAACGAGCCCGAGGTGTTTGAGAAGATTGACAAGATAATGCTGCCTGGCGATTTCTTAGCGATGAAACTCAGTGGTACTGCCTCAACTACGGTGAGCGGACTGAGTGAAGGGATGTTCTGGAACTTCAAGGAGAAGAAGGTGGCATCGTTCCTTATGGACTACTATGGTTTCGATAGTGACATCATTCCCACCATCCTTCCCACGTTCAGTTGTCAGGGTAAGGTGTCGGTAGCTGCTGCCGCTGAGACTGGTCTCGCTGCCGGTACGCCCATCACCTACCGTGCCGGTGATCAGCCAAACAATGCGTTGAGTCTCAATGTGTTCAATCCGGGTGAAATAGCCTCTACGGCAGGTACTTCTGGTGTCGTTTATGGTGTGCTCGGACAAGTGCAGTATGATCCCAAGAGTCGTGTCAACACATTTGCTCATGTCAATCACAGCGATGAGCAGACCCGTCTCGGGGTGCTCCTCTGCATCAATGGTACGGGTATCCTCAATGCCTGGATGCGTCGCAATATAGCTCCCGAGGGCATAGGTTATGCTGCCATGAACGATTTGGCCGCTCAGGTGCCCATTGGCAGCGACGGACTCTCTGTCATTCCCTTTGGCAACGGTGCCGAGCGTGTGTTGGTGAACAAAGAAATAGGTTGTTCGGTGCATGGCATCAACTTCCTTAAGCACGACAAGGCGCATCTCGTGCGTGCTGCCCAGGAAGGTATCGTGTTTAGTTTCTGCTATGGCATGGAGATTATGCAGCAGATGGGCATGAACATCACCAAGATACATGCTGGCAAGGCGAACATGTTCCTCTCTCCGCTGTTCCGCGACACCTTAGCCGGCGTGAGCGGTGCTACGATAGAACTCTATGATACCGATGGTAGCGTGGGGGCTGCCAAGGGAGCTGGTATAGGTGCTGGCATTTACAAAGACCACAACGAGGCGTTCGCTACCTTGGAGAAACTGCAGGTCATCGCGCCCAATGAGCACGACCGCAGTGCTTACCTCAATGCCTATGCGTTGTGGAAGGAGCGTTTAGGACTGCTTATTTAGGTGGGTTCTATTAATTCCCACCTTTAAAGAGTTGATCCAACTGAGCTGCATACCACCATTCCATCTGTCGAATGGTGGTATTGTAGTTTAATCCCTTTCGGTCGTAGCGCTCCAGCGGGATGAACATGCTCATGCCGCCATAGTTGTCCTGGGTGATGTCGAAGTGGGAGAAATCTACCAAGGGACGCCACGTCCTATCACTGTACATGGTCTCCCATCGTTTAGAGAAACATCGGCGGATAACGGTCTGTTCATAGGCTTCATGCCATGCCGCATAGTTGGCCTCACTGAGATTGGTGAGCATAAAGTGGTTCATGTCATACATCACACGCCCGTCGGCACCGATATCATTGCCCGTATAATAGATCAGCCTGTTTGTTATCACCTCTTTTCCCGCTGCCTTTATCGTCGCCATCGCCTTTGCAGTAGCTTGTGCAAGCGAGGGAAGGGCAGGGGTATAAATGACCGAAATAGGGGGACGTTTGCCATTGCTTTCCTGCTGATTATAGAGATCGGCCAAATGGACGAAAAAACTATCTTCGCTGCAAAAGAAATGTTTCATGAGTTTTCTGTAGGGAGCCCCCTCGCCTGGAATCTCTGCGGGAGAGCCAATGAGATAGTCGCATGAGTTTCTCAACTCGTAGGCCACCTCCACGCACTGGAAGTTGCAACAATCGGCAAAGATATATTTTAGGCGTGGCAGCTGTTCGAGGGCGCTCGCCATCGAGGGGATATTCATCCAGGTCCCTTTCGTTCCCTGACTGTTGTCTCCTGTGTCGATACCATAACCCATCTGTTTGTTGTTCAGTGGGTTGGCTACCGAGTCCATGATGATCCAGCCGTTGGCATGTCCCCAGAGAATCAGTGCATATTCGCGGGCAGGATAATGATCCATCATCCATTTCAGTGTCTCTCTGAATTTCTCAGTATCGCTCGTGAGGAAATCATGTTGGGGTGAAAAGGTCTGGTCTATCGTTCTATTACCATTAGCAATATGCTCTATTCTTGGCATCGGCTTACTCGCTGCTTGGTCAACAAAGGCTACAAGATGACAGTCGTCAGGAATGTCTGTTGATACTGCAACCATATCGTTGAGGTTGTAGTCGGCATAGCTGCTCAGATTGTTCTCTGCCGCCATATATACCATCACCGTCATTCTTGCCGTGGGCCTTTTCTGAGGCTCGTCATCATCATCAGAGTTGCAGGCAGTGAGGGCGGTGAGAGAGAGGAGAAGAATAAAAATCTTTTTCATAAGTAGGTGTACTTGTACGTTGCTTTTGGACATGATAGCCATGGATAGGGATTGCAAAAGTACATATTTTTTTCAATATCTCCACCTTTTTTCTTTCTTTCCCTAATAATTTGTAACTTTGCAGCCAAATTGCAATTTTCTTGTCATGACTATAAGCAAACGATATAGCTGTTTGGCTGTTTTTATCTTGATGGCTTTCCTCTGTCCTCATGCCGTTTATGCGCAGATGGAGGATGACGTGCAGTGTGAAGATACCTGTACCCATATCCATGGCATAGACATGAGCCACTACCAAGGTGAGGTGTTCTGGGAAGCGATAGGGGAGAATACCCATACCGCCTATGTCTATCTAAAAGCCACCGAGGGCGGCGACCATATCGACCGCACCTATGAGTGCAATATCGAGATGGCACATGAGCAGGGCGTCAAAGTGGGCAGTTACCACTTTTACCGACCACGCACTGAACAGCAGAAACAGATAGATAACTTCCTCACCCAGTGTCAGCCCCGCCAGCAAGACCTCATACCGATGATTGATATCGAGACCGTGCAGGGGATGGAGAGCGAGGAGTTTTGTGACTCGCTGATGAAGTTTCTCCTGCTCGTAGAAGAAGCCTATCATCAGAAACCGCTCCTCTATACCTTCACCAACTTTTATAACAAGCACCTGGTGGGGAAAATCAACGACTACCCCCTCATGATTGCCCAATACACTGAGCAGGAGCCTCTGTTGGCCGATGAGCGCGACATCACCATGTGGCAATACACCGGCAAAGGGCACATCAACGGCGTAACTGGCTATGTGGATAAGTCGAGATTCATGGGGCGACATGGATTAAGAGAGATAAGATATTGTCATTCATCGACCAACGATAAAGAAATATGAAAACAACAACCAAAGTGATGATAGCTCTTGGGGTGGCAATGGTTGCCACCACCGTGGGCGTGCTTTTTTATCTGTCTTCAAAAAGCGACAGAGAGATGGAGGCCTATCGGAGTGCGATAGAGAGCGAGGAACCGGCGGTGATGAACAGCTACCTCGAACTCTTTCCTGATGCCCCCGTGGCACACCGCGATTCGGTGATGCTCCTGCTCAGTCGCTTCGAACGCACCGAGAAGGAATGGAGGGATGCTGTGGCATCGGGCACAAGACGCGCCATTGAAGAATTCTTGAGGCTCTATCCAAAGACCATCCACCTGATAGAGGCCAAGGTGAAACTCGACTCCATCGACTGGCAGAGAGTGATGACCGAGAGAACGGCTGAGGCTGTGCAGGCCTATCTGAGGAACCACCCCGACGGCGAACATAGCTACGAGGCCAATGACCTCGCTGAACAGCTGGAAAACAAAGCAGTGAGCAGTGAGGAACAATTGACAGTGGAGAGTATCGTGATGCACTTCTTCTATGCCATCGCCGAGCAGAACGAACTGATGCTCACCGATGTGGTGGACAATGTGATGACTAATTTCCTGCACAAGAACAATGCCACAAAGAACGACGTCATCGCCTACATGAACAAACTCTATGCCCCCGAGGATATCGTGTCGATGAGTTTCCGCTCAAACAACGACTGGGAGGTGGAGAAGGTGATGACCGACGACGGCTCCTATCACTTTGATGTGAAGGGCAGCGTAGATCAGCGCATCAACCGCACCGACAACAGTCGTGAGGGATTTGTCACCCTTAAGGTGCACGCCGTGCTGACCGCAAATCAGAAAATCACTGAACTCAACCTGCAGAAACTTCATCCATAGGCTTTTCGCTTCGACGGCGAAACTCGCTGCAGGTGATGGCAGTGGCAACAGCTACATTGAGACTCTCTGCCCCTGGCAATGACTGAAACATAGGGATGCGCAACGCATGGGTCACCCGCTTGCGGATGGCAGGAGAGATACCATTGCCCTCGTTACCCATCACGATGATGCCATGCGGAGTGAGCGACTCGTGATAGATGTCGCGCCCATCGAGCAGCGTGCCGTAGATAGGCATGGAGGAGGGGAGGAGGGACATCCACCTGTCGAGGTCGGTGTAGGAGATATCCACACGGGAGATGCTACCCATGGTGGCCTGCACCACCTTAGGGTTAAAGGCATCGGCTGTGGAGAGACTACCGATGATGCGACGGATGCCAAACCAATCAGCGATGCGGATGATGGTGCCAAGATTGCCTGGGTCCTGCACCCCATCGAGGGCGATGAGCAACTCCTTGTCATCGGGTAGCAACGGCGTGTCACCAGCGATCGTAGCGGGTAAAGGAAAGAGCGCCATGACCTGCTGAGGGTGCTGGAGAAAACTGGCCTTGCGCAAGTCGTCATTGCTCACCGAGATACACTC
>JAHAZN010000075.1 GCA_018385335.1 Prevotella sp. | reverse complement strand
CAGTTCTAGAGCCTTACGAAGACGCTTTATCTCAGCGTCTTTCTCCTTTAAGCGTTCATCCTTTGTCTTTGCCATATCATCGTCTGCAATGGTTTTCTGCTGCAAAGGTAACATATCTTTTTCATTCAGGAACTTGTCCATCCAGGAAAACAACACCGAACGGCTGCTGATGTGATACCGCTTGATGATTTCCTCTGCGGGAACACCGCTTTCAAGGTACTCACGAACTATCAAGATACGGTCATCATCCGTAAACGTGTAACCCTTTAACTCAACCTCACGTGTTTCATACCAACCTGTGGCCTCGTTATACACGCGTTCTGTTCTTGTCTTGTGTTTCATTGTCATTTCTTTTGCCTCCTAAAGTGACAACTTTTTCTAGTCTAAGTCAAGTATTTCAGTAAGTGTTTTAGAAAGCATACAGGTATGTCGCCGTCGGAATATCGGCAGAAACATGATTGCTAACACATAAGAAAAGGGTGTGATGCCACACCCTTTTCTTATTTTAGTTTTGTTTCTACAAATGATTTTAGTTGTTCTCCCCTTAGACCTATTTTCAGAATTCTTCCTTCCTGGTCGATGATGATGGTATGAGGAATAGACTCAATGCTGTAGTATTCTACTAAGGGATTCTTCCAACCGTTGAGTACC
The DNA here is from genome assembly GCA_018385335.1 of Prevotella sp. Lineage (GTDB taxonomy): Bacteria > Bacteroidota > Bacteroidia > Bacteroidales > Bacteroidaceae > Prevotella. Next base: position 57,819 of record JAHAZN010000075.1, on the reverse strand, counting down.
GACATCTGTCGCCATTTGATTCCCAACTGCTTGATGGCGGCTTTCCAATCGGCTTCGTTCTGGTCGAGGGAGATGCCTATGATATCGAGTCCTTTGTCGTGGTAGGTGTTGTATAGTTCCACTAAGATGGGCATCTCTCTTCGGCAGGGTCCACACCAGCTTGCCCATACATCGATGATGGTGAACTGATGCTTACTGATGCCGCTGAGCAGAGTAGTCTGCTCATTCTCAGGGGTGAGCATAGTGAAGTCTTTCATCTTGCTACCTTCGCCTCTCTGCAACTGATAGTCAAGCGTCTTCTCCAACTGCTTGATAGATGCTCTGTTGCGTAGATGTTGGGGGAGCTGTGTGATGAGCTCTTTTTTCACTGCAGGTTCGATAATGTCGTTCTCGTAGAAAGTGAGGATAAAGACACCTAGTTCATTGTTGATATTCTTGCGGGCATTCTCAGTGACATAGGTAGTGAACTCCTGGGAATAGCTGTTTATACGCTCAGCATATTGTTTCTGCTGTTCTTCCGTGAGACCAGGCTGATAGAGTTGATTGGCCAGATTGTTAATCTTGACACCTATTTTATATATGGAGTCGTTGATAACTATCCATTTCTCATTGGTGGGAGTGCCACTCACTTTCGATTCGCCTGGTTTGTTGCTCAGTAGGACGGAGATATGACCTGGTTCAACAAAGAGGGTGGTGCCGAGCCGAGCGTCGCCTGCCTTATAGACGGCGGCAAAGAATGTGGTGTCGGTGGCATTTCTGAATTCCGTCTTGCCATCTTTCACCATGGCTGTGTCGATAGGGGCAAATGTCCTCAGGTCGTTGGTGAGGAAGAGCGTGTCGCCCTCCTTCAAGCCGTCACCATGCACATGGATGACGTAGTTCCTCTGCCGGCATGAGGCAAAGAGCATCTGAGCTGCGATGAGCAGCAGCACAGTAAGTGAAAAATGGAAGGGATGTTTTATCATTAAACCAAATATTGACTGCTGATACTTTCGTTGTTGATCACTCTCCGGATGGTCTCTGCAAACATATCGGCCACAGAAATCTGTTTTACCTTGGCGCAACGGTTGCTATAGGGAATAGAGTCGGTGAAGACAATCTCCTCAAGGGATGAGTTCTGCACACGTTCACTGGCAGGACCGCTCATCACGCAGTGGGAAGCGCATGCTCTCACGGTCTTTGCTCCAGCCTCTTTCATGATGTCGGCAGCCTTAGTGATGGTACCTGCTGTATCGACCATATCATCGATAATCACCACGTTCTTGTCCTTTACGTCACCGATAATCTGCATACTGTCAACGACATTGGCGCGGGCGCGTGTTTTGTTGCATAGCACCAAGGGGCATCCGAAGTATTTGGCGTAGGTGTTGGCACGTTTGGAACCGCCAACGTCGGGTGAAGCTATCACCATGTCTTTCAGTTGGAGACCCTGCAGATAGGGGAGGATGACACCTGAAGCATAGAGGTGATCGACAGGAACATCGAAGAAGCCCTGAATCTGGTCAGCATGAAGGTCCATGGTGATGAGACGGTCGATGCCGGCTACGCCGAGGATGTCGGCGACAAGTTTGGCACCGATGCTCACGCGTGGTTTGTCCTTGCGGTCCTGACGGGCCCAACCGAAATAGGGGATGACGGCGTTGATCGTTCTTGCTGAGGCACGCTTGGCTGCGTCAATCATGAGCAGAAGCTCCATGAGATTGTCGGAGTTGGGGAAGGTGCTCTGGACGAGGAAGATGTCGCGCCCGCGAATGGACTCCTCATATGATACGGCAAACTCGCCATCGGAAAACTTGGTCATTTGCAGTTGTCCAAGCGGACAGCCCAGGCTCTGGCAAATCTTTTCAGCCAGATATTTGGTGTTGGTACCTGAGAAAACCATGTAAGAGTTTTGTTCACTCATCTTTTTGAAGTAAAATTGTGTTTGTTTTCTATGTTGATAGTAGTCTCTCGCTTGTTTATCTCACAGCCTTCTTCAGTCGGTCGAAGTGTTGGATGAGTTCTTTGTAGTTGAGCTCATGGTGGATATCAAATCTGTTCCACACATCGCTGCACACCACAACGCCACCAAAACCGAGGTCTTTAGCCATGCGGATGGTGTCGATATTGATGCCTCCGAGTGCATACACTTTTTTGTCTATCAGTCCCTGATGGGCTGCCGCCTTCAACTCTTCGATGGTGGAGGTTGCCGGCTCTTGCAGGTGGATATTACCGAAGGTGTTACGCAAGAAGACATAGTCTGACGATTTCTTTGCTTCCTTGAGCTGGTCTATTCTGTCGCACGTGCGACTCACATGCCCCTTATATCTCAGTGGCAACTGCTTGTCAGCACTATCGATATGGATGCCTCGGAGCTGATACTCTTCTTTGAGGTAGTAGAAATCGTGGACTGTTATCTTGTTGTAGTAATCGTCAGATAGCAATGTGAGGAGACGCTCTGAGTAGATAGGCTCTGTTCCTGGTTTGTAGAGATGCAGGTTGTCGAGCCCCTCTTCAAAGAGTGTTGAGATGATTTTGTCTTCCTCCACGAAAAAGGTGGATTTAGTCAGTAGAATGAGTTTCATATACGTATGTCTCTCTTTTCATTTGCAAATGTAATCATTTTATAGTAACCTTGCAATTGTTTTCGTATTTTTTGCGTAAGTTTGCACTGCAATTACTCAAAAATCTATTTTTAACGATGACAGCATCCACATCAAGTACTGCTTTTCTCCCACTTCTTGGCGAGCTTTCTACACCTATTTATATTATAGAGGAGCGTCTCTTGCGCCGCAATCTACGTCTGATAGCCGATGTGGCTCAACGTGCCGATATCGAGGTGATTCTTGCCTTCAAGGCTTTTGCGCTGTGGAAGACGTTTCCTATCTTCCGTGAGTATATCCACTCCACTACAGCCAGTTCGCTCAACGAGGTGCTCCTTGCTGCCGAGGAGTTTGGACGACCACCACATACTTATTCACCTGCTTATACCGATGGAGAGATTGATGAGATAGCTCGGCTGTCGAGTCATCTCACTTTCAACTCCCTCTCGCAGTATCATCGTTTTGCAGAGCAAGTGAAGAAGGTTAATCCTGCACTGTCGATGGGCCTGAGGGTAAATCCCGAATATAGTGAGGTGGGCACGCTGCTGTATAACCCCTGTGCGCCCGGAACTCGTTTTGGTATCACTGCTGACAAACTTCCCGATGTGTTGCCTGCTGGGGTAGAGGGCTTTCATTGTCACTGCCACTGTGAGAGTGGGTCGGATGTACTTCAGCGTACCTTGGTGCATATTGAAGAGAAGTTTGGCAAATGGTTGCCTCAACTCAAGTGGCTCAACCTTGGTGGTGGACATCTTATGACACGCAGCGACTATGATGTGGACCTGCTTGTAAGTCTGATGCAGGGTCTCCATCAGCGCTATCCACATCTGCATATCATCTTGGAACCCGGTAGTGCCTTTGCCTGGCAGACGGGACCACTGGTGGCACAAGTGGTGGATGTCGTTGAGGACAGAGGAATCAAGACGGCCATCCTCAATGTGAGCTTCACATGTCACATGCCCGACTGTCTGGAGATGCCCTATCATCCTGCTGTGCGAGGAGCCATGTGTCTTGGAGACGAGGGGAGGGAAAAGGCGGCCCAACCTACTGTCTATCGGCTGGGAGGCAACAGCTGTTTGTCGGGCGACTTTATGGGTTATTGGCAATTCAATCATCCACTGTGTGTGGGCGATGAGGTGGTGTTTGAAGATATGATTCACTATACGACAGTAAAGACAAATATGTTTAATGGTATCTCGCATCCTTCGATAGCAATGCTCACAGTGGAAGGAAAAATATCACTGCTGCGGAGGTTTACTTATGAGGATTATCGTGACCGGATGGACTGAAAAGACGTGAAAAACCAGTGAAAAGAGCGGGAATAAGGGTAGAAAAGGGATTTTTTTCAAAAAAAACAGCCGAAAAGTTTGTAGGTTTAGAAAAAAGCACTACCTTTGCACCGCATTAAGCGAAATGCTCCTTGCAAAAGGATTGAATGCGGAAATAGCTCAGTTGGTAGAGCACAACCTTGCCAAGGTTGGGGTCGCGGGTTCGAGTCCCGTTTTCCGCTCGATGTATTGAACAAAAGAGAGCATAAAAGAGCAGGTCTTTTATGAATCATGCCCAGGTGGCGGAATTGGTAGACGCGCACGTTTCAGGTGCGTGTGCCGCGAGGCGTGCAGGTTCGAGTCCTGTTCTGGGCACACTCTTTTTTTATAAGTTCATCCTAACCATGTGTCGGAGAGGTGGCGGAATTGGTAGACGCGCTACTTTGAGGGGGTAGTGTCAATTGCGACGTGGGAGTTCGAGTCTCCTCCTCTTCACACTTGCAGGCGGAAATAGCTCAGTTGGTAGAGCACAACCTTGCCAAGGTTGGGGTCGCGGGTTCGAGTCCCGTTTTCCGCTCATTATTTTTTTTTGTTTGTTTAGTTGATAACAAACACCATTATTATTTTACTTTACGAAAATTTAAATCTTACAGTTGATAGTATGAATCTGTATATCAGATATTTTGATAAAGAGACATTGGTAACTAATGTTGATGATGCTATCGCATTCCTGCGCAACATCGATGAGATAGGCATGAACCCAGTGCTAGAAGCTGAGATACGAGAGTATGTGTCGAGTGAAGTGTTCTATCCAAAGCGTTATAAGGTGCGTCCCCGTATCTATTTCATTATCATCAAGACCGATGCTTCCACGATGGCTGACTTTAAGGAGAAGCGTGCTGTGCATGTCTCTCAAGCGTTGCTCTCACCAGCAGAGCGTGTTGTATCTCCCGTCATCGCCAAACTCAATGAGCAGTTGTATGGATGGTATGAAGGGAGCATCGACTTCAAACGTGTGTCTCTTGTGCCGGGAACGGGTAAGTTTCAATATCGCGACTGTCATTTCGTGGCACGTCTCAAGGCACAGTCGGGACAGGATTGTTACAATCGTATCATCGACTATCTGCGCGAGCATGTGGACAATCGCAGTCAGTTCCCTTCTGTCAAAGGTAAGAATTTCAAATATCAGTTTCTTGGATTCTGTAAACAAACCTCATAACCTATGAATAAGGTAATGTTGATAGGCAACGTGGGTCGTGAGCCTGAGGTGAGATATGTTGATCAGGGAGTGGCTGTGGCGCGTTTTCCTTTAGCCACAACGGAGCGTGGATATACGCTACCTAACGGCACTCAGGTGCCCGACCGCACCGACTGGCACGACATCGTGCTGTGGCGCCGACTGGCTGAAGTGGTAGAGAAATATGTACATAAAGGTGACAAACTCTATATCGAGGGAAGGGTGCGTTATACCAACTATGATGATAAGCGTGGTATAAGGCATCAGCGCACTGAGATATGGGTGGATAACATGGAGATGCTTACGCCAAAGCAGCAGTCTGTCAGTCCGCTTCCTTCAGCTACGCCCTCAGCAGCAGCGGCAGAATCAGAGGACCTGTCTTCATCTAATGATGTTCCCTTCTAAAAAGTCTGCATGACATGACATCGCTGTGGCTTTGGATTAACAGTATAAGTTGTTTTTTCGATGGAGTTAGTTTGCTCCCGCTTGACTGGGGGGCCGCTATCGCCGGAGTGTTAGCCTGCCTGCTTCTCTTGCTTTCGGGATTTGCTTCGGGCTCGGAAATAGCTTTCTTCTCCTTAGGACCTAATGAGCTCAATGAACTTGAAGAGGAGAAGAACGAGAACGACAGACTGATTCTCAAGTTGCGTGAAGACTCGGAACGCACTTTGGCTACTATCCTCATCACCAACAATCTTGTCAACGTGACCATCATCATGCTCTGTAACTATTTTATTGCGCATGTGGTAGATTTTGGTCAGGCTTATTGGTTGGAGTTTCTCTTCATCACTGTCATCCTTACCTTCCTCCTTCTCCTCTTTGGAGAGATCATGCCAAAGGTTTATTGTGGACAGAATGCGCTGTCGTTCTGCCGACGTTCGGTCACGGGCATCATGTTCTTCCGGCGACTGTTCTATCCTTTGGAAACTATCTTGATGCGTACGGGGATGTTGGCAGACAAACTCACCAAAAAGGAGAATCGTATTCTCAGTGTCGATGACCTTGAACAGGCACTCGAACTCACTGACAACGAGGAGATAAAGGAGGAGAAGAAGTTGCTCGAGGGTATCGTGCGTTTCGGTGATGAGACTGCTAAGGAGATTATGACGAGCAGACAGGATGTGGTGGATCTGGATTTCAAATCTACCTATCAGGAGGTGCTCCGCTGTATAGTGGAGAACAACTATTCGCGTATTCCCGTCTATCAAGACAACATAGATAATATCCGCGGAGTGCTCTATATCAAGGACCTTATTCCTCATCTCAACAAACCCAACAACTTCCGCTGGCAGACGCTCATCCGTCCCCCTTATTTCGTTCCCGAGACCAAGAAGATTGATGATCTGCTGAGAGATTTTCAGGAGAACAAGGTGCACATTGCCATCGTTGTCGATGAGTTTGGCGGCACCAGTGGTATCGTTACGCTCGAGGATGTCCTGGAGGAGATTGTGGGCGAGATTAACGATGAGTATGATGAAGATGAAAAAGCCTTTGTTCAAGTGGCTGAAGGTTCCTTCATCTTTGAGGGCAAGACGCTCTTGAGCGATTTCTTCCGTCTGCTTGAGGAGAAGAACTGTCACTTTGAAGAACCGGAGGGGGATGCAGACACGTTGGCCGGACTGCTTCTTGAACTCAAGGGCGAGTTCCCTATGTTGCATGAGAAGCTTACCTATGGTGGCATGAGTTTCGAGGTGTTGGCCATGGAGGAACATCGTATCTCCAAAGTCAAGGTTGTCGTCAACTCCGAAGAGCAGGGGCAGGAGGGTCGATGACGCAACATCACTGTTTTCTTTGGTTTTGAAGATAGTTGACTCCATGTGTGATACAAAACAAAAACATGCTGAAATAATCCTGTTGTATGGCATGTGAGAGTAAGGATTAACTTTGCATCCTAACGATTGCCTCGGCGTGATGAGGTGTTAATCCCGATAACAACTGTTATCATTATGTGATTGATTAGGTGAAGCAGCATATAAGAGGGTGCTAACCTGAGCCCTGTAAGGGCAACCTGCGATTAGCCCAGGGCAACGCCCTGTGTTCCCATATCGATTGACAAACTACGCCCTGTAAGGGCAAAAGCGTTGAAACAAAAGCTCATATAACGCTTTTGCCCTTACAGGGCGCAAACTATCTTCCTCAACATAACCCAGGGTGTCGCTTCGCTCTACCCTGGGCTATATGTAGGCTGGGCTTACAGCCCGCAAAATATAACCTATTTGATGTTTGGCTCCTCCAGTCCGATGCCTTTTTTCTTGTCCACTACCTTGAGGATGATGCCTATCACCAAGGCTGCAACACCAAGACAGGCAAGCATGACGAGCGGTGCCGTGTAGTTGAGCTGTGTGGCATCAGTGACACCCTCATTGGTGGCTGTCAGCACCTTGCCGATGAGTAGCGGGAAGAGCCACAGACCGATATTCTGAATCCAGAAAATCAGTGCATAGGCAGAACCAATCACTTTGGCGTCAACGAGCTTGGGAACGCTGGGCCAGAGAGAGGCAGGAACGAGAGAGAAGGAGGCGCCGAGGATAAGGATGGTGAGATAAGCCACTACAACGCCGCCTACCTGACTGCCCTTGAACATAGGAAGAACGAAGGCAAAGGTGAGGTGACAGGCGATGAGGAGCAATGAGCCCAACACCAGCATACTGGCTGCCTTACCCTTATGATCAACATAGTTGCCAAGGACGGGAGTGATGCCCACTGCCAACAGAGGGAACACTGCGAAGATAGACTCAGCCGACTGGCGCATGTAACCCATATAGCAATAGACAACAAGGGCGATGACAGAAAGCGACAATACGCCGTATTTGATGGTCTTCTGTTTCATGAAGTTGAACATGAAGGCTGTGACAGCCACTACAAGCATGATGCCATACTGCACGATGGTCACAGAAGGAGAGGCCCAGAAGGAGTCGGCGGGTACCTCGGTGAACGTGAGGTTACACTGCAACATGTTGACGGCATATTTCTGGAAGGGGAAGATGGCCGAATAATAGAGCACACACAACAGTGATACCAACCAGAAACCCATGGAGGAGAGAATCTGTCCGAGGTCGGAAATCTTGAAGGGGTCATCCTTCTCCTCAGCTTCACCCGTCTGACTGTCGAGCTTCTTATCCATGAAGAAATAGACAACGAGCATGATGAGGGCGATGCAGAGTAACACCACTCCGAAAGCTACCGAACGGGATACGCTTACCTCATCGCCCAATTTGGCGAAAAAAGGTGAGAAGATCATACAGGTGGCTACACCGAGACGTGCCAATGCCATCTCTGAACCCATAGCCAATGCCATCTCACGTCCTTTGAACCATTTCACGATACCTCGGCTCACGGTGATACCACCCATCTCAGCGCCACATCCGAAGAGCATAAAACCGAGGGCTGCAAGTTTGGCTGAGGCAGGCATCCCCTCATAGAAAGGAGAAACACCAAGCTGTTCGAACACAGGGATGTGATTGAGGTTGTTGGTGAACCATGTCTCAAGACCACTGCCGATGAAGGCATCGCTCACGGCATACCATTTGATGATGGCGCCGATGAGCATCACACCGCCAGAGAGGAGGGCAGTGAAGCGTACACCCATCTTGTCGAGGATGATGCCAGCAAAGATAAGGAAGAAGACAAAGACATTGAGGAAGGTCTCTGCTCCCTGCATGGTGCCAAAGGCATCAGAATCCCACCCGCGCTGTGTCTGCATCAGGTCTTTGATGGGTGAGAGAATGTCCATAAAGATATAGGCACAGAACATGGCCAGTGCCAAAAGCAACAGGGCCGTCCAACGGAGGCCAGCCGAGTCGCGAAGAGTTTTTTGTTGATTCATTGGATAGTAATTGTTTGTTCTTATTCTTATTGATTTCTTATTTCTTCAACCACTTGTCGAGCCAGGCAAAGAAAGTACGTTGCCAAAGGATACCGTTCTGAGGTTTGAGCACCCAATGGTTCTCATCGGGGAAGATGAGCAGTTCGGCGGGTATGCCTTTCATGCGTGCTGCATTGAAGGCGCCCATGCCCTGGGTATAGTTGATGCGGTAGTCTTTCTCACCGTGGATGCAGAGGATAGGTGTATCCCAGTTATCGATAAACTTATGAGGTGAGTTGTCGTAGGTCTTCTTGGAACGATCAGTGAGCTTCTTGTTCCAGAAAGCATCGTCGTATTCCCAGTTGCTGAACCATGCCTCCTCGGTGTCGGTGTACATCGATTCGAGGTTGAAGGCACCATCGTGGGAGATGAAACACTTGAATCTCTTGTTGTGATGACCAGCAAGATAATAGACGCTAAAACCTCCGAAGCTGGCGCCCACGGCACCAAGGCGGTCTTTGTCCACATAAGGCAGGTTGTTGGCGGCATCGTCGATAGCAGAGAGATAATCGTTCATACACTGTCCTGTCCAGTCGCCGCTCACCTGTTCGTTCCATTCACTGCCGAAGCCAGGTAGTCCGCGTCTGTTAGGTGCGATGATTACATATCCGTGGGCAGCCATGATTTGGAAGTTCCATCTGAAGCTCCAGAACTGGCTCACGGGACTCTGTGGACCGCCTTCGCAGAAGAGCAGGGTGGGGTAGCGCTTGTTAGGGTCGAAATTGCTTGGGAGGATAACCCAAGTGAGCATGTACTTGCCATCGGTGGTCTTCACCCAACGCTGTTCCACCCTTCCGAGGTCGAGCTGGTCGAGCAGATGTTTGTTCTCGTGAGTCACCTGCAGCTGTTGCGTCTTGGCAATATACTTTCCCGGGGTAACAACGAAGATGTCGTTGGGGGTAGAGAAGCTCTGTCTGAGGGCCAGCAGGCGGGAGGTGTTACCCATGGGAGCGATGGAAACAAAGTCGGCCTTGTTATCGGTCAACTGTCTCACTTTTCCCTTGAGGTTCGTCTGATACATATTGATACATCCGTGCCATACACCGATGAATGAGAGCATCTTGCTATCGTTGCTCCAGCAGAAGCCATCGACGTTGGAGTCAAACTCTTCGGTAACGTAAGTCTTCTCTCCTGTTGTCAGATCGAGCACACAGAGACGGTTACGGTCGGCTTCATAGCCATCGCGTGCCATGCTCTGCCATGCCACATAACGTCCGTTGGGAGAGAACTGAGGGTTTTGATCATAGCCAGGGTTGTTCTTCAGATTCTCCACACTGTTCATGGGCTGGTCGAGCATCGTGTGGGTTGGGTCAGCCTCATATCCTTTGTAGTCGGCAGGTTTGCAGAGGTTCTTGGTCTCGCGCGTAGCGACATTATATAAATAGATGTCGGCGTCGGTAGAGATGGCATATTGCACGCCAGTCTTTTTTCTACAGGTATATGCAATGTGCTGAGCGTCGGGACTCCATGCCAACTGCTCCACGCCGCCAAAGGGCTCCATGGGGCACTCATAAGGCTCACCCTCAAGGATATCAATGGTCGCAGTCAGACCATTGGCGGTGACATCAGCCACAAAGGGGTGAGGGATCTGCTCTACATAGTGGTCCCAATGACGGTACATGAGGTCGGTGACCAACCGTCCTGTGCTCAGAGGCAGGTCGTCGGGGGTCTTTTTGATAATCTCGTTGAAAGGAATAGACTTGATGAGGATGACCTTCTTCCCGTTGGGGGCAAACTTGAATCCCCATATCTCACCCTTAGTATCAGAGAGGCATTTCCTGTCTGTTCCATCGGCATTCATTGTCCAGAGTTCACCCCCTTTGATAAAGGCGATCCTGTTGCCGTTGTCTATCCATGCGGGATCCGTCTCACTTTCTTTATCGGTGGTGAGCAACATGTCGTTGTTGCCGTCAGCATCCACAACTCTGAGCACCTGTCTGCTCTTGTTCTCTTTCACGCTGTAGTAGCCTACCTGATAGACGATTTTCTTTCCGTCGGGCGACGCCTCTGCTGTAGCGATACGTCCCATGGCCCACAACACTTCTGGGGTCATGTATCTGCTGTTGAGTGTGAGTGTCTGTTTTCCTATCATCTCTTTTTCAGCGGCAACGGCCGTGGTGGAGAGTGTCAGCACGGCAGCTGTCAGCATGGTAAAAATCTTATTCATTGTTAACATCAGTTTTTGTTACCTTCTCTTTTCTTTCTCAACTCTTCAGCCTCTTTCTGCATGGCAGCCAAGCGTGCTGCAAGTCCGCTCATTTTCTGAGGTTTGTTCTTGTTCTCCTTATATTTAGCTTCAAGGATAGCAAGCAGTTTCTCGTCGTTAGTTGTTTTTCTCAGTACCCACATAATGGCAGCACTGAAGAAGAGCGAGATGAAGTAATAGAAGTTGAGACCAGCTGAATAGTCGTTGAACATAAAGAAGAACATGAGTGGCATGAGATACATCATCCATTGCATCATCTTCATCTGTTCTGCCTGTTGTCCTACCATCTGGTCACGCTGTTGACGCATGCTCATCATAGAGTAGAGAATATTAGCCACACAGAAGAGAATACAGGTGAGACTGAGGTGGTCGCCGATGAGCCAGATATTGGTGTTCCATTCGATGATGGGGTCATAGGTAGAAAGGTCGTTGATCCACAGGAAGCTCTCTCCACGCAGTTGGATAGCGTTAGGTACGAAGTTGAACATAGCAATCCAGATAGGCATCTGTATGAGCATGGGCAGACATCCGCTTAGCGGACTCACTCCATACTGTGCATAGAGCGACATCATGGCCTGCTGTTTCATCATCTGGTCTTCAGGCTTGTTATATTGTTTGGTAGCCTCGTCGAGTTTTGGTTTGAGCACACGCATCTTGGCTGAGTTGAGATAAGTCTTCTTCACCAAGGGATAGGTGATGGCCTTGAGGAGCAAGGTGATAAGGATGAGAACGATACCCATGTTAAAACCGAAGCTCGTGAGCCAGTCGAAGACATAGAGTGTGAACCATCGGTTGATGATACGGAAGAGTGGCCATCCGAGATAGACAAGCTGCTGCAGTTCGAGGTCTTTGTCCTGTGTGCTCTGCTCCTCAATGTCCTGTAACAGACGGAAGTCGTTGGGACCAATGAAGAGTTCGAACTCAGTAGGACGGGCACCAGTAGGGTCAAAGGCAGTCTTCAGTTTCGCCTCATACTGTTTGAGATAGACCGTCTGCTTTTCAGCCTCCTCTTTCTTGGGTTTCTCATAGGGAACACTGGTGAGCAAAGAATTGGCAGCGAAATCGTCTTTAGCCATGAGTACAGCGCTGAAGAACTGGTTCTTGAATGCCACCCAGTCTAAGCGTTCCTCGATAGGCTCATCAATCTTTTCCGATGCCTCATTGAGGTAGTCGGTAGAACCATCTTTCTCCTTATAAGTAAGTGTAGCATATCTGTTTTCGAAGGCAAAGCCCTTCTCCAACTGTCTGCATTTCTCGCTCCATACCACGTCAATCTCTCTGTAGTTGGGGGCGAAGATACCCTGCAGTTTTTTTGTCTCAAGAGAGATATTCACCAGGTAATCCTTGCCGAGTGAATAGTTGATTGACAGTTGTCCACCATTGGCAGCCTGTGCCGTCATTGTGACTGTAGAGTCGGACACATTGGTAGGCATGAAAAAGAGGTCAGAGGTAACGATGTTCACATCTTTTCCAGCGAGCAAGAAATTGAGCTGTTGATCCTCGCCTGAGAAAAGTATCACATCGCTGTTGCCTGAACGGTCTTTGAATCCCAGTACCTTAGCCTCTTTGATCACGCCACCCTTGGTGTCGAGTGTGAGTTGAAGATGCTTGTTCTTCAGCACCACCTTCTCGTTCTTTCCGTTGAGTGCCTGATGAAAGAGGGCAGTGGTGTCGTTTCTTGCAGCCTCGAGTGCCTCAGCCTTGCGTGCTGCTTCAGCCACCTTGCGTTCGGTCTCTGCCTTCTCTTTGTTAACTTGATTGATAGAGTCTTGAACCCTCATAGCATCCAATTCCTGTTGCGAGGGCTGGTTGTAGATACTAAACACGATGAGTACCAAACCCATCAATGCAAATCCGATGATTGAATTTTTATTCATTTCTTTTCTTGTTGTTGATTGCAGCTTTTATAAAGTCGATGAAGAGCGGAGGCGGGTTGAGCACTGTGCTCTGGTACTCGGGATGGAACTGTGTTCCGATGTACCATTTGAGTGTTGGAATTTCCACAATCTCTATGAGATTACTCTCTGGATTGGTTCCCACACATTGCATTCCGTGTCGCTCATACTCCTTGATATAGTCGTTGTTAAACTCATAGCGGTGGCGGTGACGCTCCTGAATATGTTCATTCTTGTAGATGTCGAGCGTGCGTGACCCCTGACGGAGTACACACTCATAGGCGCCGAGACGCATGGTGCCACCCATGTTGGTGATGTTCTTCTGTTCCTCCATGATATCGATGACATTGTGAGTCGTCTTCTCGTCCATCTCCCGGCTGTTGGCGTCGGCATAGCCAAGGACGTTGCGAGCAAATTCTATCACCATCATCTGCATACCCAAGCAGATGCCGAAGGTAGGAATATCGTGTGTGCGGGTGTAGTGGGCCGCCACTATCTTCCCTTCGATGCCACGCTGTCCGAAGCCGGGACAGACAACGATACCATCTACCCCCTGGAGCTTCTCCTCAACGTTCTCCTTGGTGATACCCTCGGAATTGATGAACTTGAGGATGGTTTTTCTGTCGTTGTAAGTACCTGCTTGTGAGAGACTCTCACGTATGCTCTTATAGGCATCCTGTAGGTCATATTTACCTACCAGACCGATGACTACTTCTTCGGTGGCATTGTTTCTTCTTTCGAGGAATCTCTTCCATGGACCGAGGGTAGGTGTCTCGCCTATTTCTACGCCGAGTTTTCTGAGTAGTGCCGTGTCGAGCCCCTGTTTCTGCATGTTCACCGGCACCTCGTAGATAGAGGGCAGGTCTTCGCTCTGAACCACACAGTCGTAGTCAACGTTACAGAATGAGGCCACCTTTTTCAGTATCCCTTCGCCGAGGTGCTTCTCTGTTCTCAAGACGAGCACGTCGGGCTGTATTCCTACGCTCTGGAGTTCCTTCACAGAGTGCTGCGTAGGCTTGGTTTTCAGTTCGCCAGCCGCTTTCAGATAGGGCACATAGGTGAGGTGTACACACACAGCATTTTTTCCCATCTCCCATTTCATCTGTCGGATAGCTTCGAGGAATGGCATACTCTCAATGTCGCCTATCGTACCACCTATCTCAGTGATGACGAAGTCGTATTGCTGTTTCTCACCAAGCAGTTTGATGTTCCTCTTTATCTCGTTGGTGATATGAGGTACCACCTGTATGGTCTTCCCGAGGTAGTCGCCGCGGCGCTCCTTGTCGATGACCGACTTATATATTCGTCCCGTGGTGAGTGAGTTGGCCTTTGTTGTCTGAATGCCAGTGAATCGCTCATAGTGTCCAAGGTCGAGATCAGTCTCCATACCATCTACCGTCACGTAGCATTCCCCGTGTTCATAGGGATTGAGGGTGCCTGGGTCGATGTTGATATAAGGGTCAAACTTCTGTATCGTGATGCGATACCCTCTTGCCTGCAATAGTTTGCCAATGCTCGAAGAGATGATGCCCTTGCCCAGCGATGAGACCACACCGCCCGTGACGAAAATGTACTTAGTTTCAGCCATAAATGTAAAAGTTGTTTAGTGTTTGAGTGTTGTGAATGGTCATAAATGACGTGCAAAGTTACAAAAAATCTGCTTAGTTTCAAATTTTATGATTACTTTTGCAGCCGTTATTCGAAATTCATGTGTTTATGAACAGGCATTTTTTCAAGGCGGCTCTCTTCGACCTCGATGGCGTGGTCATCAATACCGAACCCCAGTATTCTGTGTTTTGGGGTGCTCAGGGTAAGGAATTTCATCCCGAGATGGCCGACTTTGCTGAGCGTATCAAGGGTCAGACATTGACACAGATATATGCAGGCTATTTCAGTGGACCATTGACCGAAGTGCAGCCGATCATCAACGAGAGACTGGCGGAGTTTGAGGCCAATATGCAGTTTGAAGATATTCCAGGAGTTACCCCCTTTCTCAAATGGTTGAATCAGAGAGGTGTACGTACAGCAGTGGTTACCAGTAGTAACCAGGAAAAGATGACCAGCTTATATCGTAAGCGTCCTGATTTGAAAGAACTCTTCGACGTTATCCTCACAGCCGAGGACTTTGCCGAGAGTAAGCCACATCCCGACTGCTATCAGAAGGCTGCCGCCCGCCTCTTGCTCAGTGCCGATGAATGTTTGGTTTTTGAAGACAGTTTTAACGGACTGAAGGCTGGTCGTGCTGCAGGGATGAAGGTTGTGGGACTGACCACCACCAACAAGGCAGAGCTAATAGCCGACCTTTCCGATTGGCTCATCGCCGATTTCAGTGATACCGACCTATTGTATCAACTTTTTTGATAATGTTTTAAGCTATGTATTTGGTTAAGGATAATAGAAAAGTTACAACTCATCGCTTCCTTGAGATGAAGCAGAGAGGAGAGAAGATATCTATGCTCACCGCCTATGATTATACCATGGCGGGCATTGTTGATAAAGCAGGTGTAGATGGAATCTTGGTGGGCGATTCTGCCTCGAATGTGATGGCTGGTAATACGACAACGTTGCCTATTACCGTCGATCAGATGATTTATCATGCAAGGTCGGTGGTGAGGGCTGCCAGTAGGGCACTGGTGGTTTGCGATATGCCCTTCGGCTCGTATCAGGCGGGTTGCGAGGATGGCGTGCGCAATGCCATACGTATTATGAAAGAGAGTGGATGTGATGCGCTCAAACTCGAGGGAGGAGTGGAGATTCTTGGTACGGTGAGACGTATCCTTGATGCCGGAATCCCTGTAATGGGTCATCTCGGACTTACTCCACAATCCATCAATAAGTTTGGTACTTACTCAGTTCGAGCCAAGGAAAAAGAAGAAGCAGATAAACTTCTCAGTGATGCCATAGCACTCTCAGAAACAGGATGTTTCGGAATTGTGTTAGAGAAAGTTCCAGCTCAGCTTGCTGCTGAGGTGAGCAGACAAGTGAGTGTGCCAACCATAGGTATTGGTGCTGGTAATGGTACCGACGGACAGATTCTCGTGGTGACCGATATGTTGGGTATGACCCAAGGGTTCTCTCCACGTTTCCTCCGCAGATATGCAGACCTCTGCGGAACGATGACCAATGCCATTGGCAGGTATGTAGAAGATGCGAAGACCTCCGATTTCCCATCAGAATCAGAGTCATATTAAGGACATATATAATAAGGTGTCAATTTCTGCCACGATGTACACACTCAACACACCCATTCATATCTCTTTGTGGAACCGTGATTTCTGGTTGTTGTCGTTAGCCAACTTCCTTTTGTCGTTCTCCATCTTTCTTACTTTCCCCTCCCTCCCCCTGTGGATGGAAGACACAGGCAAGTATGCGATGTGGGAGATAGGTACTGTCATGCTGAGTTTTGCTCCAGCACTCTTCCTGCTGGGTGGCTTCTGTTCCTATCTGGTGCAACAATATCGGCGTAACCACGTGTGTCAGTTGCTCATCCTCTTGATGGCAGCCAGTCATGGCGCGCTCTATCTCTTTCACAATCAACTCATCTTCCCTCTGATAATTCTGAGTAGGGTGATGCTGGGCGCATTTTATGGCTTGGCTGAGATGATACTTATGTCAACACTCATCATCGATACCTGCGCAAGTTTCCGACGTACAGAGGCCAATCATTGCAGTGCATGGTTCTCACGCTTTGGACTGGCATTGGGTCCACTCTGCGGACTCCTCCTGTATCGTTATTACGACATGTCGTGGGTGTACATTTCTTCTGCACTGTGTGGTGTGTTAGCCGTTGTTCTCATCATCTTTGTTCGCTTCCCCTTTAGGGCACCAGAGGAAATTGTGCGACGTTATTCTACCGATCGTTTCCTCCTACTTCGTTCGTGGCCATTGTTTGTCAATCTCTTGATGATGGCTGTCGTCATCGGACTGCTCCTCCCTCTCCATCATACCCCATTCTTCTATCTCCTTATGGCTGCAGGTTTTGTAGTGGCGATAGCCGCCCAACGGTTTGTCTTTCGTGAGGCAGATCTTCGCAGCGAGGCCATTACGTCATTCCTACTTATCCTTGCAGCATTGTTGATAGAACTCTTTGGGAAGAAGACACCACTGCAGCCGCTCTTTGTTGGTTTGGCAGTAGGTATTTTGGGAGCACGTTTTCTCCTGTTTTTCATTAAGTTGAGCAAACATTGTGAACGAGGTACCTCTTGCAGTACTTTTGTGTTGTCATGGGAGAGCGGCATCACCCTTGGCATAGGCGGCGCCTACCTCCTTTTCGGTCTTCATTCACTGCCCATCCTGCTCACCTCCCTGTTGTTGGCAGTCCTCTCCCTTCTCCTCTATATGCTCTTCACCCACCGCTGGTTCATCGTGCATAAGAATAGATGAGAGAAGAGCTTTGGCGGCATGTAGTTAAACAAAAAAGATAAGAATCATGAGAATCAATCGTTTTATGACATTTGCCCTGCTTCTCTTGCTGGGCTTGACCGCTGCCTCGGCAAAGACGTTTCATCACTACTCGCCAACACTCGCCTTCCTCTGCGATGATGAGACGATGACGGCGGAGGTGAGCGGGACGTATCACACCGAAACGGCGGGAACACTCGTCATCCCCGAGACCATCGTGGCGAAGGATGGCAAGACCTATACCGTGACGGCCATCGGTGACAATTTTATCTATCGCGAAGAGTGTACTTACTCCAACGACCTGGAAGAGGTGGTGCTGCCCAAGACCATCAAGAGGATAGGTGACAATGCGTTCAGAACGAGCAAACTGGTGCATATCAACCTGCCCGAAGGGTTAGAGACGATAGGCGAGTGGGCTTTTTGTGATTGCAGAAAACTCGAACTCGCCGAGTTTCCCTCGACACTGAAGCACATCGGCAGCAATGCTTTCAGAAAGTGTTATTCCATCTCTGTCTCCTCTTTTCCAGATGGCATAGAGACCCTGGGGACGGGCATCTTCGCTTATATCATCGACAAGAACAGTCCGCTGAAGAAGTTCACCCTGCCGGACCATCTGAAGGAACTGCCCGAGAGCTTGTTCTATAGTTGCAATAATCTGGAGGAGATCCACCTCCCTGCCCATCTTGAGAAGATTGGTTTCGGATGTTTCAGTAGTACTAAACTGACAGAGCTCGTGTTGCCGGAGACGGTGAGGGAGATAGGGGAGCGGGCTTTCTACTCTAATGCTCTGTTGGCTCATGTGTCGCTCCCTAAGGGTATCACCGCCATCCCTGCCTACGCTTTTTATGATTGCCCCATCACCTCTCTTGACTTGCTACCTGAGGGGATCAAGGAGATAGGAGCGGGGGCTTTCAGACGCTGTCCAATAGAAGAGGCCATCATTCCCGAAGGGGTGGTGAGACTGGGTGTCAGTGCTTTCGGCGAGTGTGCGAAACTGAAGACTATCTCGTTTCCCAAGAGCCTCACTGAGGTGGTGGGCAATCCCATGGAACATTGTGACAGTCTGAAGAACATCCTCATTGCCGAAGGGCATCCCACACTTCAACTGACAGCTGACAGTATGCTCACCTGCAAGAACGATGACGGACTGGCATTGCTCTATGTCCATCCCTCGACCATCGTAGACAGCACCTTCACCCTGCCGGTGGGGACAACCGAGATTGCCGACTATGCCATAGGACGCTATAGGTGCCTCAACCGCTTGGATTTTCCCGAAGGTTTGAGACGCATAGGAGAAGGTAACTTCAGGTATTCGGCATTGCGACAGGCAATTCTCCCATCCACCGTTGAAGAGCTGGGTGCTTATACCTTTTATAATAGTAAGCAGTTGGAGAAGGTGGTGCTGCCGCAGCATCTGAAGGTCATCCCCTTCGATGCCTTCAATCACTGCGAGAGCTTGTCGGATATCAACTGGCCGGAGGACTTGGAGAAGATAGAAGGCTATGCTTTCGCTTACTCCAACCTCCCTTCAGAGGTAGTGCTCCCTGCAGGTGTTCACACCATCGGAAAGATAGCTTTTTCCAACAACAAACGTCCGTTTGAGCGGTTTGTCCTGCCTGATGGCATCGAGGTGATTGAAGGCAGCACCTTCAGTGACAGCAAGCTGCCCAACGGCATCGATATTCCGAGCAGTGTGAAGATGATAGGCTCTTACGCGTTATCCGGTTGCGGACTGAAGGACATCGTCATTCCCGAAGGTGTGGAGTATATCGGTGTGGATGCTTTTATGGAGAACAGTCTGACGAAGGTGAACCTGCCTTCTTCGCTCAAATATCTTGATGTAGCGGCGTTCTCCTACAACGACATTGAACAGGTCACTCTGCCCGAACATCTGCAGACGTTTGGAGCAGAAGTGTTTAGCGGATGTTCAAGGCTGAAGGAACTCGTCTTTCCCGACAAGGTGGATATCCGGCCCTTTGCGCTCCACGGATTAAAGGGGTTGGAATCTGTCGTCTTTCCCGACAGTATGCCGGTGCTGACAACAGGCCTGTGCTATGGCTGTCCCAGTCTGACGAGTGTGCAACTGCCTTCTAATCTGAGGGTGATAGAGTGTAATGCGTTTGAGAATTGCACCGCCCTCGAAGCTCTGTCTTTCCCTGCTACATTGGAATGTATAGGCATTTTGGCTTTCTCGGGCACCTCGCTCAAACGTGTTGACCTGTCGCAGACGGCGCTCGACCTCATTATATGGGAAGCATTTGCCAACAACCCCCATCTCGAAGAGGTGCGCCTTCCTGCCACCTGTACGTTTGTCGGAGAAAAGGCTTTTGCCAATTGCGACAGCATCAGATTCGTGGTATGTGATGCGACCGTACCTCCACTTGCTGAGCATCAGGCCTTCACGGCTCCCGTCACTGAGCAGGCAACGCTCGTTGTGCCTGATGGGAGCGAGCAGGCCTACCGCACGGCAGAGGTGTGGAAGGAGTTTGCTCATATCACTACTCCCACCGCATTGAATGCTCCTGCCAATGAGGAAAAGGTGAAGGCATCAAAGGTCTATGATTTGCGAGGCTTGGAGAAGGAGACAGAGAAAGGGCTCTACATCAAGGACAGCAAACTATGGGTGAAATAACACCATCTCAAGGAACTTGGAAGAAAGAATCATCAATCATCAAATATAAAAAGAATATGACAACAAAAATTGTAAGATTTTTTTCCTGATGCTCGTAAGCATCATCGTTGGCAGTGGTATGACCTCCTGTTCTTCTGACGACGACCCGTCAGAAACGGTGATTTCTCAGTTGGAACAGAAACTCATCGGAGGAATGTGGCTTGACGGAAGTCTGGAGAAAGGCAACTTGGTAACAATGAATTTTCTCAAGGGGAACAAGGCTGTGCTGAATGTTATCCTGGACAGTACGGAATATCTCAAGCAAAAGGAATGTAGTTATGAGATAAAGGACAGCACGGTGTATATTATAGGGGAAAACTATCAGGCAAGAATGATAGTGAAGTCTATCGACGATAAGAAGATGGATGTGGAGGTGATCAATTTCCCGGCAGAAGGACAAACGACTTCCACGACCTATATCCGCAGGCATCCTTCCCTTGCAGGGAATCTCGGAAATACTAACTGGACACTCAAGAAAAGTTTCTGCTGGGTGAAGGCAAACAAAGAAAAGTTGGTTCTTCCGGGAAGTACTGGTCCTGACGACCAAACAGTCATCTATCTACAGACTTTCATTGATTATTTCGCTACGATGATGAGCGAAGATACCTGGCAATATATCTTCCACGACGACAATACCTATAGTCTTGTTACCAATTTCACAGGCGATATGAATGTGTGGAATCATCCTTATCAACTGAAAGACTATACCATGAGTTGCTCGGTGAAGGATGGGGATATCGAGGCTACACTCGACAACTATATCTTCAAGACCGAAGAGGGAAACCTGATGCTTATCTTCCCAAAGAAAGCGATCATCGCCTACCTGATAGACTTCCTCACACTGTCATCTGATTCTTATTCTCCGGAGGAATGGAAAAAGTTTTCGGAAGAGGTGTCTGCAAGTCTTGACCATGCCACCATCATCCTTCTTTTCTCACCCGATGGGAGTGGAAGAAACTATATGCAGGAGAACCTGACCTGCGGAAGCTGGGTGTGTGAAGGCGAGAACATGACGGAGAGAATGACCTTTGACAGCAATGGGAAGATGACGCACACCGTCACAGGCAACGGAGTGGACAAGGAGACGGTTTACGACTATTCGGTGTCAGGGAAGAAGATGACCCTCTCCAACCTCAGCAGCGGTGAGAAGACCTATGATATCTGTTTCTTCGGCAACCAACTGCATGTAATGGATGGCAATCAGACAAAGGTTTTCCTGCGTGAAATAGAATTGGAAATTTAGAACACACGGATAGTTTTTCCACGGAACACACGGAAGGCACGGATGTCTTATTTCCTCCTTGGTATCGAAAAGATGCTGAGGAGGATTTCTTTTTGGAATGTTATTTTCCGTCGGGGAGGAAAAAGAAAAAGGGAAATAGTTTCGTGGGAGAAAAAAAATGGTTATCTTTGCAGGGTTAAAAAGCAGGAAAACGCGTCAGCGGGCTCAAAAATGGCCTTAAAAGGAGTTTGACGCTCCGGATGCTTTGATGAAGAGTAGTTAATAATTATCAGTTTTTTTAAATGGACCAAACATTAGATCAAGACAGAATCATCAAAATCAACATCGAAGAAGAGATGAAGTCGTCGTATATCGACTACTCGATGTCGGTGATAGTAGCCCGTGCACTCCCTGATGTGCGAGACGGCTTTAAACCCGTACACCGACGCATCCTTTATGGAATGCTCGGCATCGGAAACACCAGCAGCAACCCTTACAAGAAATGTGCACGCGTTGTTGGTGAAGTGCTCGGTAAGTATCACCCCCATGGTGACAGTTCTGTTTATGGCGCCTTGGTGAGAATGGCTCAAGAGTGGGCGATGCGCTACACGCTTGTTGATGGTCAGGGTAACTTCGGCTCTGTGGACGGCGACTCGCCAGCTGCTATGCGTTATACCGAGTGCCGACTGGCTAAGATGGGAGAGCATATCATGGATGACTTGGAGAAGGATACCGTAGATATGGCACCCAACTTTGACGACTCTCTCCAGGAGCCTACCGTGATGCCTACGAAGATACCTAACTTGCTTGTTAATGGCGGAAACGGTATTGCTGTAGGTATGGCTACCAATATACCCACACACAACCTTGGTGAGGTGATTGATGGTTGCTGTGCTTATATCGATAACCCTGATATCGATACCGATGGACTGATGGAATGGATCAAAGCTCCCGACTTCCCCACAGGAGCCTTTATCTATGGTATTCAAGGTGTGAAAGATGCCTATGAGACAGGTAGAGGTAGAATAGTGATGAGGGCTAAGGCTGAGATAGAGACGGGCGATACGCACGATAAGATTGTCGTGACCGAGATACCTTACGGTGTGAACAAGGCTGAGCTCGTGAAATATATCGCTGAGCTTGCTACCGAGAAGAAGATTGAGGGTATCACCAATGTCAATGATGAGTCGGGCCGACAGGGTATGCGTATCGTGGTGGATGTAAGACGTGATGCTAACGCCAACGTGATACTCAATAAACTCTTTAAGATGACAGCGCTGCAGAGTTCTTTCTCTGTCAACTGCATCGCACTGGTACACGGAAGACCAAAACTGCTTACGCTCAAGGACTGTGTGAGACATTTCGTTGACCACAGACACGAGGTGACCATCAGACGTACTAAGTTTGACCTTAAGAAGGCTCAGGATAGAGCACATATCCTTGAAGCACTTATCGTGGCTTGCGACAATATCGATGAGGTAGTGCATCTTATTCGTGATTCCAAGACTCCACAGGAGGCTATTGAGGCACTGATGAGACGCTTCGACTTCGATGAGGTGCAGGCAAGGGCTATCGTTGACATGCGACTCCGTCAGCTCACCGGTCTGCAGATGGAACAGTTGAGAGCTGAATATGAGGAACTGATGAACACCATCAAGTATCTGCAGCAGATTCTCGATGACCCCGAACTCTGTAAGAAGGTGATGAAAGATGAGTTGCTTGAGGTGAAAGAGAAATATGGCGATGAGCGTCGTACTGAAATAAAATACTCAAGCGAGGAGTTTAATGCAGAAGATTTCTATCCAGACGATCCCGTAGTCATCACTATCAGTCATCTCGGATATGTGAAACGCACCGCACTCAGCGAGTTTAGAGAGCAGAGTAGGGGTGGCGTGGGAAGCAAGGGCGCACATACGCGCGACGAAGACTTCACCGAGTATATCTATCCAGCTACGATGCACAACACCCTGCTCTTCTTCACACAGAAGGGTCGTTGCTACTGGTTGAAGTGTTATGAGATTCCTGAAGGAGCTAAGAATGCCAAGGGAAGAGCCATACAAAACCTTCTCAATATCGAGGCTGATGACGCTATCAATGCTGTATTGAGAATAAAGAACTTTGGTGACGAGGAGTTTGTTAAGTCACACAACGTGCTCTTTGCAACCAAGAAGGGTATTATCAAGAAGACAAGTCTCGAAGCCTATAGCAGACCTCGTGCCAATGGAGTGATTGCCATCAATATCCAAGAGGGTGATCAGGTGATTGGTGTAAGACTCACCAATGGCGAGAATGAGATCTTGATGGCCAATAGAAACGGACGAGCCATCAGATTCAATGAGCGAGAGGTGAGAACCATGGGACGCGTGTCAACAGGTGTGATAGGTATGAGACTTGACGGTGATGATGATGAAGTGGTTGGCATGGTATGTGTCAACGATCCCGCAACGGAAACCATCATGGTGGTGAGCGAAAACGGCTATGGTAAGCGAAGTATGATTGAAGACTATCGCAAGACCGCACGTGGAGCTAAGGGTGTGAAGACACTTAACATCACAGAAAAGACTGGACGTCTGGTGGCTATCAAGGTGGTGACCGACGAAAACGACCTGATGATCATCAACAAGAGCGGTATTCTTATCCGACTCAAAGTGGAGGAAGTGCGTGTGATGGGACGAGCCACACAAGGTGTGAGACTCATTAACCTCACTAAGAAAAACGATACCATTGCCAGTGTCTGCAAGGTAATGACTGCTACTGATGAAGATGAGGACATGAATGAAGAGAACAGCGCTGACACTAATGCAGATGTACCTGCTGATGTGACAGAAATAACAAATGAATAATCTTTAAAACCTACTAAATATGAGAACAAAAAGATTTATGATGATGATGGCCATGGCTACCATGACTTCATCAGCCTTTGCTCAGACAGCTAAGGAACAGGCCGAATTACTCAATAACGAGGCCAAAGCACATTATGAAGCTTTCCAAAACGAGCAGAATGTGCTTACACAGAATGTTACGGAGAAGAAGAACCTGCCTGTGGACACTGTAAAGATGTACACCGAAGCATTTGCTGCTCTCGATGCAATGATGAAATGTGATGCCTTTGATGCACAGCCCAACGAAAAGGGGAAGGTGAAACTGAAATATCGTTCTTCCAACGCTCCCACCGCTGCCAATTTGCGTATCTCAGCCATCCAGGGTGGAGAGTATTTTAGAGGAGTAGGCGATTATACCAACGCTCTGAAAGGATATCAGGTGTATATCAACTCTTTCGGCCACTCTATCTTTGAAGGTACTGATTTGGTGAAACAGGATCCTTATATCGGACAGATTGCCTATATCGCTGCCTTTCTCGAGTATTCGCAGAACAAGAACTATGATGAGGCTATCAAATATGCTGAGACAAGTAAGAAATTTGACACCGACAGCGCAAGTGTAAGCAATGCTGACGAAATTATCCTTTTCGCTAAGAAAGACAGATGTAAGACTGCTGAAGACAGTGCTGCTTTCATCAACGAAATTAAGGAACTGCACAAGGCCAACATCGCCAACCAGCGCTATTTCAACCTGCTCAATGCTTACTATGATGACCATCAGGATCTTAAGTCTGCATGGCTTGAGGAGGAGATTGCCCTTGACCCCACTAATAAAATGGTATGGGCTAACAAGGGTGTGATAGAGATGAACGCTGAGAAATATGACGAAGCTATCGAGTCGTATAAGAAGGCAATGGAGATTGATCCCAACTTCGTGCAGGTTGTGTTTAATATCGGTGTGTGCCTCAACTCAAAGGCCGTTAATCTCAATGATCAGCTCTCTGACAAGAAGACTGGTACCATCACCAAGGCAAACTTAGAGAAGGTGAAGGCTGTACTCAATGAGGCCAAACAATATCTCGAAAAAGCAAAAGAACTCGACCCGGACCGCGAAAAAGTGAACTGGGCCTATGCGCTCGGACGTGTTTACTATGCTCTTGGCGATACCGCCAACTATGAGGCTATGGAAGCACTTCAATAAGCCTACATAGAGAAATTAAAACGCTTGCTCCTTTCTTTTCCCATCGAATAGAGGTCGTCAAGACTCTAAGCTCGACGGGAAAGGCAAGGGGCAAGAGCGTTTATTAAAGCACATGGGCGAAGACACTTAGGTATTGACATAAATAAGATAAGGATGAAAAGATTGAAGTTTATTATTGCCCTCTTTCTCGTTGCACCCCTCACTGTCAATGCACAGAAGGCAGAATTGGCACAGGCGAAAAGTGCACTGAAGACAGGTAGAGATGTGGAGAAAGTGCAGAAATCGTTGCAACAGTTGCTCAATAATTCTGAGCACCGACAGAATGACAAACTCTGGACAACCGTCTATCGACTCATGCAGAAGAGATATGACGAAGGAAACGAGAAACTCTATCTTAAACAGAAATATGATACGGCGGCATTGTTTAATGTCACTAAGGAGATGTTTGATCATCTTATGACCTTCGACAGCATCGACGCTCAGACCAACAAGGAGCATGGGAAGGCACCAAAATATAGAAAAAAACATGCTGCCGAACTGCTCAACTACCGGCCTAATCTCTTTTTTGGTGGTACCTATTTTGTTAAGACTGCCAACTATGCCGCTGCCTATGATTTCTTTAATCTTTATCTAACATGTTTGGATGCACCCCTCTTCAGCAAGGACGCTGACAAAGAGAAGGATAAACAGAGAGAGCAGCAGGCCGCCTATTGGGCGACATTCTGTGGATACAAGATGATGGATGCAGACAAAACACTGAAATTTGCCAATGAGGCAGAAAAGGATACTTCGAAACTTTCTTACACCCTGCAGTATGTGGCAGAAGCGTATAAGATGAAGGAGGATGAAATTCCTTATAAGGAGACGCTGATAAAAGGCTTCAACAACTATCCAAAACACAGTTTCTTCTTCCCTCGAATAGTAGATTACTATACCCAGCACCAACAGGCAGACAGTGCACTTGTCCTGGCCAACGAAGCACTCAAGGTGGATAGTAATAACCCACTTTTCCTTTATGCCAAGTCAACACTGTTGCTTAACATGGGAAATAATGATGAGTGTATCAAGACATCAGAGCAACTCATCTCACTTAGTGATACCATCGCTGCCGCCTATTATAACAAAGGGACAGCACTGCTTAACAAAGCACTTAAATTGGAACAGACAAACAACAGCGAACAGCAAAAGGTAAAGATTAAACAACTCTACCTGAAGGCTATGCCATGTTTTGAAACCTATAGACAGCTCAAACCCGATGACCAACAAGGGTGGGCTACTGCACTCTATCGCATCTATTTCAATCTCAATATGGGAACGAAGTTTGATGAGATTGATAACCTATTAAAAAAAATTAAATAAGTGACAGTAGAGAATGAACTAATCCCCTTTTTCGTTAACTTTGCGAAAAGATGAGAGGAGAGGTTGACTAAGAAATCTATTCACATCAAAACACTTATAAAACAATGGAAAATAACGCACAACTGATTGCATCATGCGAAGCCAAAGCACAGCAGTGGCTCTCACCCGCCTTTGACGAGGAAACACGCAAAGCCGTGAAAGAAATGCTCGACAATGAGGATAAGACCGAACTGATAGAGTGCTTCTATAAAGATCTGGAGTTTGGAACAGGTGGACTTCGCGGTATTATGGGTGCCGGTTCGAACCGTATGAACGTATATACCGTAGGAATGGCTACGCAAGGATTTGCCAACTATCTGAAAAAGAATTTCGCGCAGCGCAGTGAGATATCTGTGGTGGTATGTCATGACTGCAGAAACAACAGCAGACTCTATGCAGAAACAGTGGCTAACATCTTCTCCGCCAACGGCATCAAAGCTTATCTCTTTGACGATATGCGACCCACTCCCGAGTGCTCATTTGCTATTCGTCACCTCGGATGTCAGGCAGGTGTGAACGTCACAGCAAGTCATAATCCAAGAGAATACAATGGTTACAAGGCTTACTGGGAAGATGGTGCACAGGTGCTTGCTCCACACGATACTGGAATCATTGATGAGGTGAACAAGGTGAGCATTGATGATGTGAAGTTCGCAGGAAATCCTGCACTCATCGAAATCATAGGAGAAGAGGTGGACCGTGTTTATCTTGAGAAAATCAAAGAGATATGTATCGACCCAGCTGTCATAGAGCGTCAGAAGAACTTGAAGATTGTCTATACACCATTGCATGGAACAGGTATGACAATGATTCCACGTTCTTTGAAATTCTGGGGATTTGAGAATGTTCACTGTGTGGAAGAACAGATGCTTAAGAGCGGTGACTTCCCCACAGTGGTGTCACCTAACCCCGAGAATGGTGAGGCGCTGACACTCGCACTCCGTGATGCTAAGGCCATGGATGCAGATATCGTCATGGCCAGCGACCCTGATGCTGACCGCGTAGGTATGGCATGCAAGAATGATAAGGGCGAGTGGATTCTCATCAACGGTAACCAGACCTGTCTGCTCTTCCTCTATTATATCATCACCAACAGAAAGGCGATGAACAAGATGCAGAAGGGTGACTTTATCGTGAAGACTATCGTGACCACTGAAGTCATCAAGAAGATTGCAGACAAACAGCAGATTGAGATGCGCGACTGCTATACAGGATTCAAGTGGATAGCACGAGAGATTGCTATCTCTGAAGGCAAACAGCAATATATCGGTGGTGGTGAAGAGAGCTACGGATTCTTGGCACAGGATTTCGTAAGAGATAAGGATGCTGTGTCAGCCTGCTCACTGCTTGCTGAGATTTGTGCTTATGCTAAGGATCAGGGCAAGACACTCTATGATCTGCTCATGGATGTATATATGGAGTATGGATTCTCACGTGAGACTACTATCAACGTGGTGAAACCAGGTAAGAGCGGTGCTGACGAGATAAAGCAGATGATGACCAACTTCAGAAATAATCCTCCTCAGGAGATTGGTGGAAGTAAAGTTGTTGTATGCAAGGACTATCAGACGCTCGAACTCACCCAAGCAGATGGTTCAAAGCAACCTATCGACATGCCTACGACAAGCAATGTGCTACAGTGGTTCTGTGAGGATGAGACAAAGATAAGCGTGCGTCCTTCAGGAACAGAGCCCAAGATAAAGTTCTATATCGAAATCAAGGATAACGACATGACGTCGGCACAGCAATATGAGGACTGCATGAAGAAGGCTGATGCGAAAGTAGAGGCTATCAAAAAGTCGCTGAACATCTAACTAACTCTATATTATCTCGAAAGCCGTGGGGCGCTGAACTTTGGAAGTCTGATTGATGGATAAAGGGTAGTGCTCCACGCTTCTTTTTACTCTTCTATATGAGAGAGTCCATGAGCAAAGGAGGCAAAGAAATTGGTGAACATCTCATAGGGATAGAAGCGGAAATAGTTGACTACATGGCGCATCTGAAAGAGCATCGCATTGCTGTTGCTTGTTTTGACAAAGATATCCTTTCCTTGAGTAAAGTACCATTCACTCATGTCACGCTTCATGAATATTTCCTTCTTTATCCTGTCGATGTTGATATGCCAACGACTGACAAAAGGAAGTTCGTTGGGTTGAAAATGAAAAAGCTGGACGAGGAGCTCACCTATCACCGACGCCATGGTCCTCATGTGTAAGCGCTTCAGCCAGCCCTGGAGTTTGAGTACCTCCACATGTTCCCCCTCCTCACGTAGAAAGAGAGCTAAGTCAAGCAACTGCTTGATACTGATACCTTCGTTGAGGATATAGTGGCTTATGCGTGCCAGCTGTAGAAGCAGATTTAGTGTAGTAGGGAAGCACTCCACTTTCACATCTTGGATAACAGTATATTTGGAGTCGCAACATCTTATCTCTTTGTCAACAATCTGTTGCAGTTGCCTGTTGAGTATAGGGTTGGTGAACCACTTAAATCCTGTGATGTGCTCTATGTTTACTCCATCTATTTGATAATATATGCAATCCTTCTCTTTATTAGTTCCCATCTTTGTGAGCGAGGCTGCCAGTTCGTTGGCCTTCTCCGCCAGAGGGGTGAAAGGGAAGAAGATATCGATGTCGCCACAGTTGCGGTGAAGTGGATGAGGATAATAGGACGCAAACTGCTGACCCTTGAAAAGGATAGGTCGCAGACGATGACTGTTGAAGAGATTGAAGAGGCGTGCGAGCGTTGCTGTTGTCTGCTCGTTATTCCGCTCAGTAGCCTTAGTTATCGACAGACATTGTTCGCTTAAGGGGTGGGGGATTTGTAGGAAAAAATCTCCGTGATATGTCGCCATACCATCGTTGATAAGGCCCCCCACACCATGAACCAAAGCCATCTGCCAAAGATGCTCCCATTTCCATTGCGACAGTGGACGTAGAGGAGTCTGACATCCAAAGGTTCCTCCGAGCAGAAGACAATAGAAATTATGTTCTACTGAGGAGAGAGAGGGTGAGATGGGTTGAGTCATGGGCTATGCTGTTTATGAATAGCGACGAGGATAGCGCACGAGGATAGCCATGATGGTGGCCACGCCCGTGATTAGGGGATAATAAAGGTAGGGCAGGATAGATACAGGGTTGATAGAGGCCAATCCGGCTGCCATGAGGATCTGCGCACCATAAGGGATGGTACCCTGTACACAGCATGACATCGTGTCTAAGATACTGGCACACTTGCGTGCATCAACGCCAAAGCATTCACCTATCGTCTTGGCTATTCCTCCAACGGTAAGGATAGCCACAGTGTTGTTGGCTGTGCAAAGGTTGACGCAGCCTACGAGGGTAGCGATACACAGTTCTGCACCCCGTTTGCCGTTGATATGACGTGTCATTCTGTCGATGAGCCACTTGATGCCGCCTCCAGCGGCTACCACCTCTAAGAGTCCTGATGCCAACATGGTGATGATGATGAGTTCACCCATGCTGAGAATGCCGGTGTTCATCGACTGCAGCCACCCATAGCCATCGAAACTGCCGGTAGCTAAGCCAATCACTCCACACACTACAATACCGAGAGTAAGTACTGCTAACACGTTGATGCCGATAAGAGCCGTGAGCAATACGACGAGATAAGGCAAGACCTTGACATAGTCCACCTCTCCCAGTTCTTGTGGAGCGTGGAGCTGATGTCCCATGAACGTGTAGAGCAATAGAGTGAGAAGAGCAGAAGGAACAACAATGAAGGAGTTGACCTTGAACTTATCGCTCTGTCGGCATCCCTGTGTCGATGTAGCCGCTATCGTAGTATCGGAGATGAAAGAGAGGTTATCGCCAAAGAGGGAGCCACCTACTACCAAGGCAACAAGAAGGGGCAGTGATGTCTCTGTTGACTGTGCGATACCTGTTGCAATGGGCGTGAGTGCCACGATGGTACCCACACTCGTGCCTATGGAAAGAGAGATAAAGCAAGCACCGAGAAACAGACCAGCCATCAGCATTTGCTCAGGTAAGATTTGGAGAGCAAGCGACACTGTGGCATCGATACATCCAGTCTCTCGAGCAGTGTGAGCAAAGGCACCAGCAAGAACAAAGATCCACAGCATTTGGATGACATTCTCTGTGGATGCACCATGGCTGAACGTGGCGACACGCTGCTTGAACGGCATGCCGCCACTGATAGCCACAGCATAGACAGATGCTGCAAGAAAAGCCACACTGATGGGCATCTTATAGAAGTCGCCAGCAAGCAACGATGTGCCTAAGTAGAGAGCGACAAACACCAGGAGTGGACTTAATGCAAGCATGAGATGATTAGAGTGTTACACCATTCTTGAAGATTGAGATTTCACGGTAGCCATTCTCCTCGTTACGGGTGAGTGAGTTTCCGCTGGCCACCTCGATAATTTTATCGATAAACTCAGGAAGGAGCTGCTGCATTGTCTTTCCGTCAACAAGCTGACCTGCATTGAAATCTACCCAGTTGGCCTTACGAGTAGCAAGGTCAGTGTTGGTAGCAATTTTCATTGTTGGGACAAAGGTGCCGAAGGGAGTGCCGCGACCCGTAGTGAACAGTACAATCTGACATCCTGCTGAAGCCAATGCCGTAGAAGCTACGAGGTCGTTACCTGGAGCAGAGAGTAGATTGAGACCATTCTCCTGCAGACGATCACCATATTTCAGTACACCAGAAAC
Source organism: Prevotella sp. (assembly GCA_018385335.1). Taxonomy (GTDB): domain Bacteria; phylum Bacteroidota; class Bacteroidia; order Bacteroidales; family Bacteroidaceae; genus Prevotella. Next base: position 26,363 of record JAHAZN010000075.1, on the reverse strand, counting down.
CAACGCCCTCCCGCATTTCTGTGTGCATCCCAGCGCCTTGTCTTCGAGTGTTGAAATACCACCAGCCTTATTTCCTGGAGAGGGATTCTCGCCCACAGGTTCACCATGACTAAGGAAATACTCCTTGAAATCGTTGACCATCGAAACAGTCTTTTTAAAGAGTTCTTTTGTCTTACAGCGATTCATCAGTATGGTCTCGGCTCCAAACATCTCAGGCACCTCAGTGAGGATAGTTGTTCCCCCCTGAGCCACCAGCCAGTCGGAGAACTCTCCTACCAAGGGGTTGGCAGTGATGCCGCTGAAGCCGTCGCTACCACCACATTTCAGTCCTATACGCAGATGAGACACAGGCAGTTCCACCCTTTGATCTTTGCGTGCTGTGGCATAGAGTGAGCGCAGGATATCCATTCCTACTTCAAGTTCGTTGCCCTCAACCTTTTGCACCACCATCAGTTGGATACGCTCTTTGTCGTAGTCGCCGAGCAACTTGACAAACTCCTCAGGCTGGTTGTTTTCGCAGCCGAGTCCTACGATGAGTACACCGCCTGCATTGGGATGGAGCACGAGGTCGCGCAGCACCTTACGTGTATTCTCATGGTCTTCGCTCAACTGTGAGCAACCGTAGTTATGGTGCCAGGCATGGATGGCATCAATACCCTCACATCCTGTTTCTGCTCTCATTCGTTCAGCCAGTTTCTCAGCGATGCCGTTCACACATCCCACTGTAGGAACAATCCACAGTTCGTTGCGTGTGCCCACCTCACCGTTCTTACGCTTGTAGCCCATGAAAGTGCGGTTAGCCATAGGGATAGAAGGAGCATCGTCAATAGGCTGATAGGTGTAGTCGAGTGTTCCCTTGAGGTTTGTCTTCAGGTTATTCTCATTCACCCATTCGCCAGCCTTCAGGTCGGAGATGGCATGTCCGATGGGATAGCCATATTTGATGATGTCTTCACCGGCAGCAGTATCACTGATAAGCACTTTGTGTCCAGCAGGTGTATCCTGTCTGAGTGTGATGTTTTTGTTATCGATACTGATGACAGTGCCCTTGGCGAGCGGTTGCAGACAGACAACAACGCTGTCGGCAGGATTGATTTTCAGAAATTGTTGTTCCATAGTGATTTTGTTTTATGTAGATAAGTAATAATTATCACAATTGCATTCGACGGTAAAATTCCACATTCTCCTTGGTTAGCACTTCGATAGGCATGTAGTTGATGGGCGTCACCTCCTTCTTAAGTACGATAGCCTCAAACAACGTTTCGACACAAGAAAATCCCTGCATGTAAGCATGCTGTGCTATGAGGAAAGAGATAGAACCCTGTCTTACGCAGTTAGCGTTCTTTGGTACCATATCGTAGCCCATAATCTGCACATTCCTTCTGTTGCTTTTCAGCAGGAAGTCGCCTACGATATGCGCTTTAGAGTTGAATGTGATGCAGTGGTGCAGATGAGGATGAGCAGAGAAGAATTCCTCGAGAATCTTGTCGTAGTTCTTACGTACTTCATCCAATGGAAGGTTGAGTTCGTGGATGACTACATCAGGAAAATGATCTCTCATATAATGGCGGAATCCTGTTTCCCTGTTCTCCTGTTGTTTGCTTGCCACGTTGCCATCCTTCATCTGTTTCATTAGCATGATTTCCTTTTCATTAGATGCAATCATCATGAGCATCCTACCTGAGAAATATCCGCTGCAGAAGGAATCCTGTCCATAGAAAGAGAGTGGCTTGAGGTCAGGCATATAAGAATCAAGAAGAATGAAGGGGATGTTGCGTTCGTGGAGTATATCGGTGAAACGTCGGGTGACATCCAACCTTGAAGGAACGATGATGACCCCATCGGGAGCCTCTTTAAGACATTGTTCGGTGGCTTTAATGAACGTGTTGATTTGAAAGCGATTATAATAGAGCATCTCAAGTCTTACATTAAAGTCTCTTCGGCGTTCACAGGCATTGGTAGCGCCCTCTTCAATCTCCTCCCAATAGGCCTCTGATTCATGTTTAGGGATGATACAAAAGAATCGGTATGACTTGTTGTAGGCGAGAGCACTGGCATACACGTTGGGGCGGTAGTCCATTTCCTTCAGTGCCTTTTCAACCTTTTCTCGTGCAACAGGCGACACATTGGGGCGGTTATGTAGTACGCGGTCGACCGTACCGACCGAAACACCCGACAATCGGGCAATATCCTTGATTCTTATTTTCTCCGTAGTCATAATATCGTTGGCTTACACTTGCATGTGAAAATAGATATTTAGCTACAAAAGTACCAATAAAATTTGATATGTGATAAATGAAGGATAGTTTTTTGATTAAAAGAGCAGTTTTTTTCATATTCATTTTTCCGTTTCTAAAAAAAGTACTATTTTTGTGCACGTTTATGAGCTTATAAAAAGCAACTACTTTAAATAAACTAACGTACTTTATTAATATTTGAAACAATGGCAAAAGTTGTAACTTTAGGAGAAATTATGCTCCGTTTGTCTTCACCAGGACAAAAAAGATTTGTGCAAAGTGAGTATTTCGATGTCGTTTATGGTGGCGGTGAGGCCAATGTGGCTGTGAGCTGTGCCAACTATGGACATGAGGCATATTTTGTATCTAAGCTACCTAAGCACGAGATAGGTCAGTGTGCAGTAAACTCATTGCGTAAGTTTGGTGTTCATACCGATTTTATTGCCCGTGGTGGTGACAGAGTGGGTATCTATTATCTCGAGACTGGTGCATCGATGCGTCCATCTAAGGTTATCTACGACCGTGCAGGAAGTTCTATTGCTGAGGCCGACGCTTCTGATTTTGATTTCGATGCTATCATGGAGGGTGCCGACTGGTTCCACTGGAGTGGTATCACTCCTGCTATTAGCGATAAGGCTGCTGAGCTCACCCGTCTTGCCTGTGAGGCTGCTAAGCGTCATGGTGTGACAGTATCCGTTGACCTTAATTTCCGCAAGAAGCTGTGGACTTCAGAGAAGGCTCAGAGCATCATGCGCCCACTTATGAAATATGTGGATGTGTGCATTGGCAATGAAGAGGATGCACAGCTCTGTCTTGGTTTCAAGCCCGATGCAGACGTAGAGGGTGGTAAGACTGATGCTGAAGGTTATTATGGCATCTTCGAAGGAATGATGAAGGAGTTTGGATTTAAGTATGTTGTTTCCACTCTCCGTGAGTCACTCTCAGCTACTCATAATGGTTGGAAGGCCCTTATCTATAATGGAAAAGAATTCTATCAGAGCAAGCACTACGATATCATGCCTATCATCGACCGAGTTGGTGGTGGCGATTCCTTCTCTGGTGGTCTGATTCATGGTCTGCTCACCTATCCCGACAATCAGGGACAGGCTCTCGAGTTTGCCGTAGCAGCTTCTGCACTTAAGCACACCATCCCTGGAGACTTCAACATGGTGAGCAAGGAAGAGGTTGAGGCACTTGCAGGCGGCGACGCTTCAGGACGTGTACAGAGATAATAAAGAAAGACAGACAGAAATATCTAATAGATACATGGCAAAATTTGATAAAATAGCTGTTCTGGCCAAAATGGGACAGACAGGAATGGTCCCCGTGTTCTATCACAAGGATGCTGAGGTGGCCAAGAGTGTTGTGAAGGCCTGTTACGACGGTGGCGTGCGTGCCTTTGAGTTTACCAACCGTGGTGATTTCGCCCATGAGGTATTTGCCGAGGTAGTGAAGTATGCTGCTAAGGAATGCCCAGAGATGGCTATGGGTGTAGGCTCTATTGTTGATCCTGCCACTGCTGCCCTCTACATACAGTTGGGTGCCTGTTTCGTGGTTGGTCCGTTGTTCAATCCTGAGGTGTCAAAAATATGCAACCGCCGTCTCATTCCCTATACTCCAGGTTGCGGAAGTGTAAGCGAGGTAGGTGCTGCACAGGAGACAGGCTGCGACCTGTGTAAGGTGTTCCCCGGAGATGTGCTCGGTGCGAACCTCGTGAAGGGGCTCATGGCTCCTATGCCTTGGACCAAGCTGATGGTGACTGGTGGCGTTTCTCCTGATGAGGAGAATCTCACCAAGTGGATTAAAGCTGGTGTTTACTGTGTTGGTATGGGCTCAAAACTCTTCCCGAAAGAAGTGGTGGCCGCACAGGACTGGCAGAAGATTACCGACAAATGTGCTGAAGCGCTTGGATACATTGCCAAGGCTCGTGCATAAGATGCTCAATATTGCAAAAGACTGCCCACTGTTATCGATGATAGCAGGCAGTCTTTTGTTTTTTTCAGCTTGTCATTCGTCAGATAAAGAACAGACAGACAAGTTGAATGACAAAGCCTACGCCTTTCATTACAGAAATCTTGACTCGGTGTCTGTCTATGCTGAGCAGGCATTCACATTGGCAGACGGTGGTGACGGCGCGGCAGAAGCCATTAACAATAAGGCATTCGTGGCCTTGATGCACATGGAGTATGACGTGGCTGACAGTCTGCTAAAGCAGGTAGCTCACTATACTGACAACCAGATAGAACTGCTGATAGCTGATGTGCAGCAGATGAGGAGATGCCAGCGATGCTCCCATAATAAGGAGTTTTATGAACATCGTGAAAAAGCACAGGCTCGACTGCGACGAATTGATGAGGAGCGAGCACAGTTGAGTGATAGATGGCAGCGAAGATTACTGTATGCCGAGACCGAATTTGCCATCGTCAATTCTACCTATTATTATTATGTTGGCCTGAAAGAGCAATCTCAGCAAGCCTTACAGGCTATCTCGCCTCATGGAGTCATACAGTCAGACACTGCTCAATACCTCAACTATCTCTACAATATAGGTGTAGGAGGCATGATTACCGGACATTCGGCAGAGGAGGTGATGGCAGAAGAGATGCGCTGTTTGGAGCGCTGTCTCACTATCTCTCGTCAAGGAGGTTATATCTACTTTGAAGCCAATGCTTTGGAGGCTATAGCAGAACATCTCTCAATCCCCGACTCCTTGCCAATCTTCCTTTTCCGTAACTACGGCGACCGCTATCAGTTGGCAGGCGCTTGGCGTACCTTAGCTACCTGTCAGATGAGAAACGGTCATTTTGAAGAAGCACTGAGCAGTCTTGACTCAGCTTTGTCGCGCCCTATCATCTCTCAAGCCCCAGACTTGGTAGCAGGCATCCATGAACAGCTCTGTGTGGCCTGGTCGGCACTTGATAACAAGAGGGAGAGCGACGTCAATAGAAACTACTACCTCGACCTTCAGGAACTGACACGACAGGACCGCTATCTCGAAGCACGTGCCTCGAGTCTTGAAGCAGCTTCCAATCAGCTCAATCTTTTCCTCATCGTTGTTACCCTGTCAGTTGTTCTCCTCCTTATCCTCCTCTTTGTGTTTCATCTTCTGCGAAGGAGAAAACGCAAGTATTTCTCTTATCAGTCACTCATGCTACCCCTTGAAAGATGGCGTGAGGAGAATGAACAGCGCTTTAGAGAAGCTCAAGAGAATGCAGAAGAACTGAAAGAACGCTTGAATATTGCCAAGGTGAATGTTGAGGATGAGGAATATCGGCAACTCGAACACCGTGCACGCCTCAGTAAGGCGATGGCTGTCATTCCCCTGATAGACAGGATGCTCAACGAAGTGGATCATCTCACACATCGGCATGAAGATGAGAAGACACAGCAGGCGAGACGAGAATATATCTCCGATCTGGCACGACAGATCAATAGCGACAATGAGGTACTTACCCATTGGATACAACTGCGTAAAGGAGAGTTGACCCTCCATGTGGAGAGCTTTCCTCTTCAACCACTTTTTGAGTTGGTAGAGCGCAATAGAATGTCGTTCACTCTGAAGAACATCACCTTTGATGTCGTACCAACCCAGGCCATAGTGAAAGCCGACCCCATGCTCACCATTTTTATGATTAACACCTTGGCCGACAACGCAAGGAAGTTTACTCCCGAGGGAGGAAAAGTGACCATCTCAGCGCAGACCACAGAGAGTTATGTTGAAGTGTCGGTGCAAGATACCGGTGTGGGTTTTGACCAGCAGAAAGATGATGCGAAGATCACTGCGATGAAAGGATGTGGCTTCGGACTGATGAATTGTAGGGGAATAATCGAGAAATATCTGAAGACGAGCAGACTATTCAGGGTATGTATGCTCGGAATAGAGAGTGAGAAAGGGCAGGGGAGCAGAGTGTTCTTCCGTCTCCCCCTTGGTATAGTACGTCTGTTATTGCTTGCATTCACACTGATGACGAGTGTCAGCGGCAGGGCAGCCGCTACCGTTGAGCAGTCAATGACACGCGATGCCAGTTTTCTCTCGACAGCCAAGAGTTTTGCTGACAGTGCCTATTTTAGCAATATCCATGGCGATTACCATCAGACCCTTGTCTTTGCCGACTCCTGTCATCACTATCTCAATGCCTACTATCTAACCCAAAATCCACATGGGCATTATCTGATGAAACTGCTTGATGGCAATGCCCATACAGCAGCAGAACTCACTTGGCTTAGAGACAGTCTGCCAACCGACTATCACACTATCCTTGACATTCGCAACGAGGCTGCTGTGGCAGCCTTGGCACTCCATCAGTGGCAGTTATATCAATATAACAATCAGATATACATCAGTCTCTATAAAGAGATGTCGTCAGACAATACGCTTGCCGATTATTGTAGGAAGATGCAGGAGGTGAAGAGCAACAAGACGGTGGCTGTGATGTTCCTACTCCTCTTACTGCTGTCTATCCTGCCAGCCTATTACTTCATCTATGGCAAACATCATCAAAATTACAAGTTTTGCTTGGAGCGTGTGAAGACGATACATAAGGTATTGGCATCAAAACAATCAACTGAGGAGAAGTTGCACATGGTGAAAGACCTTACCACAGTACGCTTCCCGGATGAATTGAGGACAGTGGTCGATATTATAGTGAAGGCTTTGGAAGAAGAACTGGCACACGACAGACAGCAACAGTTAAGTCGTGAACAGATAGAAGAGGAACTGCATAAGGTGGAGCAGGAAGAGCACAACCTGCATGTCATCAATGCCGTGATGGACAATAGCATGTCGTCGCTCAAACATGAAACGATGTATTATCCAGGTAGGATACTTCAACTGCTCAACGGCAATGCCGAAGAGTTGCGGCAGACTATCGCCTACTATCGCGATCTTTACGGACTCTTTATTCGTCAGTGTATGAAACAGCAGGAGCGCCATTATCTACCTGTCAGCAAAGTGAGAGGAGATGAAATCAGTGAGTTGCTACCTCATCATGTGATATTCAAGGGCAACCTACTGCTCCTTCAGTTCCTCATGCGCAGTTTGATCAGACAGGCTTCATCCGACCTCAAGGTGACAGTAACCTCCGAACAGAAGGACTATATAAAAATCGTCTTCTCAGCCACTGCTTTCGACCATTTCGATATGCAGATGTTTGGCCAACCCCAGCAGCCACATTTCATCTATATGATGTGCAGACAGATAGTGCGCGATCACTCGGAGATGACTCATCTTAGAGGCTGTGGCATAAGAGCAGTGAGTGAGGATGGCAGACAGCAGATAGTTGTTAACCTACCAGGAGAGCTTACCGTCTAACAAGTATATACATTATTAATAATAAGATGGAACCATTTAAAGTCATAGTAGTTGAAGATGTTCCTCTCGAACTGAGAGGGACACTCGGTATTCTGAAAACAGATATTCCCGAGGCAGAGATCATCGGAACCGCAGACGATGAGAATGCCTATTGGCGGTTGATGATGCAGGAACTGCCGCAGCTTGTGCTGCTCGACCTTGGTCTAGGCGGTTCTACCACCGTTGGTGTTGACATCTGCCGACAGACAAAAGAGGCTCATCCCGATATCAAGGTACTGATCTTTACGGGTGAGATACTCAATGAGAAGTTGTGGGTCGATGTGCTCGATGCTGGTGCCGATGGCATCATCCTCAAGAGTGGCGAACTGCTTACCCGTGGCGATGTGGCAAGTGTGATGGAAGGTAAACGAATGGTGTTCAACCAACCCATCCTGCAGAGTATCGTCAATAGATTCAAGAAGAGTGTTGACAATGAGTTGAAGCGACAGGATGCACTTATCGACTATGAGATAGATGAATATGACGAGCGTTTCCTCCGTCATCTCGCCCTTGGCTTCACCAAAGAACAGATAACCAACCTGCGTGGCATGCCCTTTGGCGTGAAGAGTCTGGAGAAACGCCAAAACGAGTTGGTGCAAAAGCTTTTCCCCCAAAGCGACGGACGTCTTGGCATCAATGCTACGCGATTGGTGGTGAGAGCCTGTGAGCTGCGCATCCTTGATATTGATAACCTTCATCCCGACGAAGCTTAATGAGAAAAAGGTTGTTTGTTTATCTCTTCACCCTTGTCATCGCCCTTCAGTTGCTACTCTTGCCCCTGTCGTGGCTTCTCAGTGCTTGGATGCAGGAGGGTGATATCCGCAGTCTGTTGGGCGACGAAGGTCTCCGATGGCTTCTTGGCGGTTGGAGCGAACGTCTCTCTATCCCACTTCTTGTCAATCTGTTATATGTTTCTATGACCATTGGCATGATCAGAGGGAGTGGTTTTTCTCTTCGCATCACAGCTGTCTCTGTTGTGACACTGACGTTGGTATTCTTTCTGCTCGGCGGTCGGTTGGATGCGATGTTTAGTGTCACAGGGCACTTCTGGCCATCGCCCCTGAGTAGGTCGCTCGTTCCCCTTTGTTGTTTCATGCTGATGGTGTCGAGCGGAGTATATGGGTTTGTCAATGGCCGACTGACCAGATGGCAAGATGTATGGCAGCAACTTGTTGACGGATTGGCTTTGATGAGTCCGTGGATTGTGCTTCTGATGTTGATTGCCCAACTCGTTTTTATGTTCAATTATGTATTTTTGTAAGCATATAGCGGAAAAAACTTACAATTTATTTGTGATAATGAAAAAAAGTAGTATCTTTGCAATCGCAAAATTAAAAAATTAGCAATTATGAATTATACAAGTTTACTATCGATTATCAGCATTATTCGACTTCGTAAGAAGAGCGGAAGTGTTGAGGTGTATCTATAGATAGACTTAGGTCATATATGAAACCTTTCTCACTTCCGCTGTGAGGAAGGTTTCTTTTTTAATACAATATTCATCAAAACGAAGAAATAAAACATATAAGAATAATAACATGAGCGACAGATTATTTATTTTTGACACGACGCTGCGAGACGGCGAACAGGTGCCCGGATGCCAGCTCAATACAATTGAGAAGATTCAAGTGGCGAAACAGTTAGAACAACTGGGAGTAGATGTGATAGAAGCAGGATTCCCCATCTCCAGTCCAGGTGATTTCAATTCAGTGATAGAGATATCCAAGGCAGTGACATGGCCCACAATCTGTGCCCTTACCCGTGCTGTAGAGAAAGATATCGACGTGGCAGCGGAGTCGTTGAAATATGCCAAGCGCAAACGTATTCACACAGGAATAGGTACGAGTGATTCACACATCAAATACAAGTTTAACAGCAACCGCGAAGAAATCATAGAGCGCGCCATCGCTGCAGTGAAATATGCTCGCCGTTATGTCGATGATGTAGAGTTCTATGCCGAAGACGCTGGTCGTACCGACAATGAATATCTGGCACGTGTCGTAGAAGCCGTCATCAAGGCAGGTGCCACCGTTGTGAATATCCCCGACACTACCGGCTATTGTCTGCCTGCTGAATATGGAGCAAAGATAAAATATCTGATGGAACATGTTGATGGCATCGACAAAGCCATCATCTCTACCCATTGTCATAATGACCTTGGCATGGCCACCGCCAATACATTCTCGGGTGTGGTAAACGGAGCACGCCAGGTAGAGGTAACCATCAATGGTATTGGTGAGCGTGCGGGTAACACCTCATTAGAGGAGATTGCCATGATTCTCAAGTGCCACAAGCATCTTGCCATCGATACCAATATCAACACAACAAAGATTTATCCTACGTCACGTATGGTGTCGAGCCTGATGAATATGCCCGTACAACCCAACAAAGCCATTGTGGGAAGAAATGCCTTTGCCCATTCGAGTGGCATCCATCAGGACGGAGTATTGAAGAACGTGGAGACTTATGAGATAATGAATCCCAAAGATGTGGGATTAGATGATAACTCTATCGTACTCACAGCCCGTTCGGGACGTGCTGCCCTCAAGTATCGTCTTGGTGTACTGGGAGTGAATATCGACAATGAAGAAGTGGTGGATAAACTCTATCAGCAATTCCTCAAACTTGCCGACCAAAAGAAGGAAGTCAATGATGATGATATACTCATGCTTGCCGGAGCTGACACCGCAGAAGGTCATGCCGTGAAACTCGACTTCCTGCAGGTCACCACAGGTAAGGGAGTGAAGAGCGTGGCAAGCATTGGTCTTGATATTTCTGGACAGAAGTTTGAGGAAGCCTCATCAGGCAATGGACCAGTAGATGCTGCCATCAATGCACTGAAGAAGATTATTCAGAAACATATGACACTCAAGGAGTTTACTATCCAAGCTATAAGTAAAGGTTCTGATGATGTGGGTAAGGTGCACATGCAGGTGGAGTATAATGGCAACGTTTACTATGGTTTTGGTGCCAATACCGACATCGTTACCGCTTCAGTAGAAGCATATATCGACTGTATCAATAAGTTTAAGAATTGAAATATCCGTTTTCTATGAACACATTATTTGATAAGATTTGGGACAAGCATGTAGTGCAGATCGTTCCCGATGGTCCCACACAGTTATATATTGATCGTCTCTATTGTCATGAGGTTACCTCGCCTCAGGCATTCGATGGCATGCGTGCCCGTGGTCTGCGCTGTCTGCGCCCCGACCATATCATCTGTATGCCCGACCATAACACACCTACCCACGACCAAGACAAACCTATCGAGGATGCTGTGTCACGCCGTCAAGTTGATACGTTAGCCGCCAATGCCAAGGAGTTTGGTCTTACTCACTATGGAATGATGGACAAGAACAATGGTATCATCCATGTTGTTGGACCAGAGAAAGGCCTCTCCCTGCCCGGCATGACCATTGTGTGTGGCGATTCACATACCTCAACCCACGGAGCAGTAGGAGCCGTAGCTTTTGGTATAGGTACCAGTGAGGTGGAGATGGTGATGGCATCACAGTGCATCCTTCAGCAGAAACCAAAGTCGATGCGAATCAATATCAATGGAAAGTTGAGCAAGGGAGTAACAGCTAAGGATGTGGCATTATATCTCATGTCTCAGCTGACAACCTCTGGTGGCACCGGTTATTTCATCGAATATGCTGGTGATGTGGTGCGTGCTATGAGTATGGAAGGACGCCTCACGCTCTGTAACCTGTCTATTGAGATGGGTGCACGCGGAGGGTTTATCGCTCCCGATGAGACCACCTTCGCATATCTTAAGGGACGCGAGTACGCACCCAAGGGAGAAGAGTGGGAGAAAGCTATAGCTTACTGGAGCACACTAAAGAGTGGTGAGGATGCTGTCTTTGACAAGGAGCTTACCTTCGATGGTGCAGACATCGAGCCTCGTATCACCTATGGCACCAATCCCGGTATGGGTATCGGTATCACAGAGACCGTGCCAAGTCTCGACACCATAGATGAGGCAGGCAAAGCATCCTTCCTCAAGTCACTCGACTATATGGGTTTCCAACCTGGCGAGCAACTGCTTGGCCATCCCATAGACTATGTGTTCCTTGGCGCCTGCACCAACGGACGTATTGAAGACTTCCGCGCTTTTGCCAGCTTGGTGAAAGGTCGCAAGAAAGCCGACAATGTGGTGGCATGGCTTGTGCCTGGTTCATGGGCTGTTGACCGTCAGTTGAGAGAAGAAGGTCTTGACAAAGTGTTCGAAGATGCAGGATTCGCCATCCGTCAGCCCGGATGTTCTGCCTGTCTCGCTATGAATGACGACAAGATACCGGCAGGCAAATATGCTGTGTCCACCAGCAACCGCAACTTCGAAGGCCGTCAGGGTCCCGGTGCCCGTACTATCCTTGCCAGTCCGCTTGTGGCAGCCGCTGCCGCTGTAACAGGAGTGATCACCGACCCCCGTACCCTCATCGACTAATCATTCCCGATTGTTCTATTCACTATTCAAGAAAAAGACTATGAAACAGAAATTCGATATTATCACAAGTACCTGCGTTCCCCTTCCTTTAGAGAATGTAGATACCGACCAGATTATCCCTGCCCGTTTCCTCAAAGCCACCGATAAGAAAGGTTTTGGTGAGAACCTCTTCCGCGACTGGAGATACAACAAAGATGGTTCCCCGAAGCCCGATTTTGTGCTCAATAATCCCCTCTATGGAGGATGTATCCTTGTTGCAGGCAAGAACTTCGGTTCCGGTTCCAGTCGTGAGCATGCTGCCTGGGCCATCGCCGGTTATGGTTTCCGTGTCGTTATCAGCAGTTTCTTTGCCGACATACACAAAAACAACGAACTCAATAACTTCGTTTTGCCCGTAGTAGTAAGTGAGCAATTCCTTGCCTCCCTCTTTGCTTCTATCGAAGAGAATCCAAAGATGCAGGTGGTGGTCAATCTTCCAGAGCAGACCGTCACGAATACAGCAACGGGCGCAACAGAGCACTTTGAAATCAATGGCTACAAGAAGCATTGTCTGATGAATGGTCTCGACGATATCGATTATCTCTTGGAGAATAAAGAGAAGATAGAGGCATGGGAACAGCAGAACAGATAAATCAAGCCTATCAGCGCATCTCACCCTTTATTGAGATCATGGACTGCACGCTGCGTGATGGCGAGCAGACCAGTGGCGTATCGTTTCTCCCTCATGAGAAACTCATGATAGCCAGAATGCTACTCAAAGAGGTGAATGTAGATAGAATAGAGGTGGCCTCAGCGCGAGTCTCCGAGGGAGAGAAGGATGCTGTGCGCATGATTTGTCGATATGCGCGTCAGATAGGAATGTTGGAACGTGTAGAGGTGTTGGGATTTGTTGACGGTAACCTCTCTGTCGATTGGATTGACGACTGTGGAGGTAAGGTCATCAACCTCTTGGCTAAAGGTTCGCTCAAACACTGTATCCAACAGTTGCACAAATCCCCAGATGAACATATTCAAGACATCGCTAATACCATCCGCTATGCCCATACAAAAGGGATGACCGTCAATCTTTACCTCGAGGATTGGAGTGGCGGAATGGCCACGTCCCCTGCTTATGTCTATCAGTTGGTAGATGCTCTGAGTACCGAGGGCGTACAACGCTTCATGCTACCCGATACCCTTGGGGTTCTCAATCCATTACAAGCCATTGAATATTTCCGCAAGATGATAAAGCGTTATCCTTCGTTACATTTCGATTTCCATGGACATAACGATTATGACCTTGCAGTGAGCAACTCCCTTGCAGCAGTGCTTAGTGGTGCACGCGGACTTCATGTCACTGTCAATGGATTGGGAGAACGATGTGGCAACGCACCATTGTCGAGCGTACAGGTCATCCTCAAGGACCAGTTTCATGCCAAGACCAACATCGTTGAAGACCAGTTGAATGCTATCAGCAGAATGGTAGAAGGTTATTCGGGCATTGCCATCGCCGCCAATCAACCCATCGTGGGAGAGAATGTCTTTACACAGGTGGCTGGTGTTCATGCTGATGGCGACTCCAAGGACAACCTCTACTGCAATGAACTCGCTCCCGAACGTTTTGGTCGCAAACGCGAATACGCTTTGGGAAAGAACAGTGGTAAGGCCAACATCGCAAAGAACCTCGAAGAGTTAGGATTGGAGCTGACGCCCGAACAAACCAAGATGGTGACTAAAAGAATCACCGAGCTTGGCGACCGTAAAGAGATAGTCACCCAGGAAGACCTCCCGTTTATCGTTAGCGATGTGCTCAAGCACAATGTGCCCGACGAACAGGTGAAGTTGGTGAGCTATATGGTGGGCTTAGCCTATGGTCTCAAACCCATCGCCAGCGTGAAGGTAGAAATCCGTGGAGTGCAGTATGAAGCCGATTCTACGGGTGATGGTCAGTATGATGCATTCGTAAAGGCTCTGAGGAAGATTTATAAAGAGAAGATGAATCGCACCTTCCCCATATTGGCCAACTATGCCGTCACCATCCCCCCCGGAGGTCGTACCGATGCCCTTGTCCAGACTGTCATCACATGGCAGAATGGCGAACATTTGTTCCGCACCAGGGGCTTGGATGCCGACCAGACAGAGGCAGCTATCAAGGCCACCTTCAAGATGCTTAATATCATCGAAGAGGAGGAAAACACATATGAAGAATATCAACAAACATAAATAATTGAATACAATGAAACTCAAAATTGCAGTACTTCCGGGCGATGGAATTGGTCCGGAGATTATGCAACAAGGTGTTGCAGTAATGAATGCCATCGCAGAGAAATATGGCCATGAGGTGAGCTATACCGAAGCCCTCTGTGGTGCTCATGCCATCGACGAGGTAGGTGACCCCTTCCCCGAAACCACCTATCAGGCATGTAAGGAAGCAGATGCTGTACTCTTTGCAGCCGTAGGCGATCCCAAATTCGATAATGATCCTACCGCCAAGGTGCGTCCGGAACAAGGACTGTTGGCCATGAGAAAGAAGCTCGGACTCTTTGCCAATATCCGTCCCGTACAGACCTTCAAATGCCTGGTACATAAATCACCCTTGAAGTCAGAGTTGGTTGATGGTGCCGATTTCGTGTGTATCCGTGAGTTGACAGGAGGTATGTATTTCGGTGAGAAATACCAAGATAATGACAAGGCCTACGATACCAACTATTACACCCGTCCCGAGGTGGAGCGCATCCTTAAGGTTGGCTTCGAGTATGCTCGCAAGCGCAATCATCACCTCACTGTCGTTGACAAAGCCAATGTGCTTGCCTCCAGTCGTCTGTGGAGACAGATAGCTAAAGAGATGGCACCGCTCTATCCCGATGTGAATGTCGATTATATGTTTGTCGATAATGCCTCTATGCGCATGATTGCCGAACCCAAATTCTTTGACGTGATGGTTACTGAAAATACCTTTGGTGATATCCTCACCGACGAAGGCAGCTGTATCTCCGGCTCCATGGGACTCCTTCCCTCAGCCTCTACAGGCGAGAGCACACCAGTCTTCGAACCAGTTCACGGTTCATGGCCGCAGGCTAAGGGACAGAACATTGCCAATCCGTTAGCACAGATACTGTCAGTAGCTATGTTGCTCGAATATTTCGACTTGAAAGAAGAGGGAGCGTTGGTTCGCGAGGCTGTTGATGCCTCACTTGATGCCAATGTGCGTACCCCCGAGATTCAGGTTGAGGGAGGCGCTAAATATGGCACTAAAGAAGTTGGCGAATGGATTGTTGACTACATCAAGAATAAGTAGTAGAACGATTTCATCCGTCGGACATTTGCAATATTGTAACATTCTTTAAGAATGAAGACGAAGAAGTTGTTGCCACTGTTGATTGCTTCATTGTTGTTACCTTTGCCTATGCAAGGACAAAGCAAACAACAGTGGCGCGACTCCTTGTCCGTACTCCGTAATCAGATAGATCACCAACCCTTTTCTCTTGAGCTCCATCTGAACAAAGCCAATGTTCATCTCCTGCTTGAACAGTGGTCCTACGCGGTGGACGAGTGTTCCCTTGTAATCCAGCACGACACACATCAGTTAGCCGCCTATTTCTATCGCGCCTATGCCTATCGCCAGCAGCGACAGTATATTCTTGCCTATCGTGATTACGAATACATACTGAAGCGAGCTCCCCTGCATTATGAAGCCCGCCTCTGTCAGGCCGATCTATGCCGCGTGATGAAGCGTAAGGCAGAGGCCATAGACCATTTCAATTATCTTGTTGATCATCATGCCGACAGTGCCTCTGCCTATGTGGCACGAGCGCTCTACGAACAGGAGCTCCACCTCGTTGATGCCGCCCTTGACGATTGGGAGCAGGCAGTTCGACGCGCTCCGGAGAATATCGATTATGCCGTTTCGCATATCGAGTTGTTGATACGCGTCAGAAGATACGGCGAAGCACGTCTTGCCCTCAAAGCCCTAGAATCACGAGGCGTCTCACGTGGACAGCTTCTGAAGTGGTATCAGCAGTTGAGATAATAGAAAAATGCTTTCTTTTTTGTGTATGTGCAAGAAAAATCGTAATTTTGCGCGCGCTTATGCAAAATCGAAAACAATTAGCCAATGAATATTTCCTATAAATGGTTGAAGGAGTATGTTGACTTCAACCTCACGCCGCAGGAAGTTTGCGACGCACTCACCTCTACAGGATTGGAGGTTGATGCCCTTGAAGAAGTTCAAACCATCAAGGGAGGATTGAAAGGTCTCTTTGTAGGCAAGGTGTTGACCTGTGAAGTACATCCCAATTCCGATCACCTTCATGTCACCACTGTTGATCTTGGTAAGGACACCCCCTCACAGATTGTCTGTGGTGCCCCCAATGTGGCAGCCGGTCAGAAGGTGATTGTGGCTGACTTGGGTTGTGTGCTCTACGATGGCGACAAAGAGTTTGTCATCAAGAAGTCGAAACTGCGCGGAGTGGAGAGCTGCGGAATGATTTGTGCCGAGGATGAGATAGGTATCGGCACCAGTCACGACGGTATCATCGTTCTCCCCGAAGATGCCCCTGTGGGCATGCCCGCCTCAGAGTATTATCATCTTGAGAGCGACTGGCTTATCGAGGTTGATATCACAGCCAACCGTGCCGATGCCCTGTCGCATTATGGCGTAGCACGCGACCTCTATGCCTATCTCAAGCAGAATGGCTACACCACCTCGCTTCACCGCCCCTCATGCGATGCTTTCCATGTTGACAACAAGGAGCTCCCCATCTCTGTTGAGATAGAGAACACAGAGGCATGTAAACGTTATGCCTGCGTGAGTATCACTGGCTGTGAGGTGAAGGAGAGTCCCGCATGGTTGCAGGACAAACTTCGCATCATCGGTCTTCGTCCTATCAATAACATTGTCGATATCACTAATTACGTGATGATGGCCTATGGTCAACCTATGCACTGCTTCGATGCCGATATGGTGACAGGTCACAAGATAGTTGTTCGTACCCAAGCTGAAGGCACCAAGTTTGTTACCCTCGATGGCGAGGAACGCATCCTTGGCAGTCACGACCTGAGCATCTGCAACGCTGAGGAACCGATGTGCATAGCAGGAGTCTTTGGAGGTAAAGGAAGCGGTACCTATGAGACCACAACCAATGTGGTGTTGGAGAGTGCCTATTTCCATCCCACCTGGATAAGAAAGAGTGCCCGTCGCCACGGATTGAGCACCGATGCCTCCTTCCGTTTTGAGCGTGGTATCGACCCCGAAGGAGTAATCTATGCTTTGAAACAGGCTGCTATCCTCTGTGCAGAGTTGGCAGGAGGCAAAGTGTCTATGGAAATTTGTGATGTCTATCCCCAGCCCATAGAAGGTACTGAGGTAACACTGTCCTACGATTATGTGAGCAGTCTCATCGGTAAGGAGATAGGTCATGCTACTATTAAGAACATCTGTGAGAGTCTGGAGATGAAAGTGCAGAGTGAAGACGAACAGGGGCTTATGCTCAAGGTTCCTGCCTATCGTGTTGACGTGCAACGCCCATGCGATGTGGTAGAAGATATCCTGCGCATCTACGGATATAACAATGTAGAAATTCCCACTCAGCTCAAAGGCTGTCTTGTTGTGAAAGGCGATGAAGACAAGAAACATAAGTTGGGCAACCTCGTTGGCGAACAGCTCGTGGGTTGCGGATTCAATGAGATTCTCAACAACTCGCTTACCAAAGAAGCTTATTATGCCGACAGCAATGCCTATGATGCCACACATCTTGTACGCATTATGAACCCCCTGAGCTCCGACCTCAATGTGATGCGCCAGACACTCCTCTATGGTGGATTGGAGAGCATTGAGCACAATGTGAAGCGCAGGAGTAGCAATCTGCGATTCTTCGAAATGGGCAATGTCTATCATTTCTCTCCTGAGAGAGCCAACGATGAGCAGCCCATGCAAGCCTATCGCGAGGATACCCACCTCTCACTCTGGGTGACAGGAAAACGCGTAGAAGGCAGTTGGGCACACCCCAATGAAGATAGCACCTTCTTCGAACTCGAAGCTTATGTGCTCAATATCTTCTCTCGCGTCGGACTGAATATGGGAGCCACCGTATGGACCACTACCGACAATAATGTCTTTGCCTCAGCCCGCCGTTTGGAGACCCGCGATGGCCGTTGTCTTGCCGAACTCGGTATTCTCAACCGCACATTGCTGAAGAAGTTTGATCTTGACAGCGAAGTATATTATGCCGAGATAGATTGGACAGTGCTGATGAAAGCTGTGAGAAAGAGCTCTGTACACTATACAGAACTCTCTAAATATCCTGCAGTGAGTCGCGACCTCGCCCTTCTGCTCGACGACAGTGTGGCTTTTGAACAGGTAGTAGAAATTGCCCGTCAGACAGAGAAGAAGCTGTTGAAGCGCGTAGAACTCTTCGATGTGTATGAAGGAAAGAACCTGCCCGCAGGAAAGAAGAGCTATGCCGTTAACTTTATTCTTCAGGACGACAGCAAGACACTAAATGACAAGCAGATAGAGTCTATCATGCAGAAACTGATAGCCAACCTCAAGAGCCGTCTTGGTGCCGAACTGAGATAATCGGGTAGGAGAGAGGTGCCCTGTCTGTAGAACAATAGAAAATTACGACAGAACAACGCAAATTAAACAATAATAATAAGTAATATGGGAAGAGCTTTTGAATATCGCAAAGCTGCGAAGTTGAAGAGATGGGGTCACATGGCCCGTACATTTACAAAGATTGGTAAACAGATAGCTATCGCTGTGAAGGCCGGAGGTCCAGAACCCGAGAACAATCCTACACTGCGTGCCATCATCGCCAATGCCAAGCGCGAGAACATGCCTAAGGACAACATTGAGCGCGCCATCAAGAACGCTATGGGCAAAGACCAGAGCGAATATAAGGAGGTGACCTATGAAGGCTACGGCCCTCACGGCATCGCTGTCTTTGTTGATACGCTGACCGACAACACCACCCGTACTGTAGGCGACGTTCGCTCTGTGTTCAACAAGTTCAATGGCAACCTTGGAACACAGGGTAGCCTCTCCTTCCTCTTCGACCACAAGAGTGTATTCACCTTTAAGAAGAAGGACGGCCTTGACATGGACGAGATGATACTCGACCTTATTGACTATGGTGTAGAAGATGAGTTTGATGAAGATGAGGAGTCAGGCGAAATCACCATCTATGGTGATCCCAAGAGCTTTGGAGACATTCAGAAACATCTCGAGAGTGAAGGATTTGAGGTGACAGGTGCTGAGTTTACCCGCATCCCCAACGATCTGAAAGAAGTGACAGCAGAACAGCGCGAGACCATAGAGAAGATGGTAGAGAAGTTGGAAGACTTCGATGATGTTCAAACTGTTTATACCAACATGAAGCCCGAGGAGTAAAGCTTCCCGAGAGATTGAAAAACCAGGACATAAAAAAAGTCGGAGCACAATGATTAGGCTCCGACTTTTTTTTATTTATGTTGGTATCATTTAGAACCTTACGCTCACCTGACAGTCAACAATACTGTAGTTATGCTTATTCAGAGTTCTGTCGTTGACAAACACATAGTTCAGCTGTGCTTTCACTCTCTGCAGGAAGAGATAGTCAACACCCACCTCATACTGGTTTTTTGACGATTGCCAGTCAGCCTCGTCACGATAAACGTCATATCTCATCTTTACGTGACACACCTTCTGCTTGATGGGAGCGATGACAGCAGCATACCATCCATCCGCCTTGTCCCCGTTGTTTTTGATATTTATGTCAGATGCAGTGTTAGATGTGAACGCCTTTCCCTGACTGTGAATATACTCAGAGCGGAGCGTCCAGTCGTTGTGCTTATATTCACCACTGATGGCATACCTGTTTCTGCTCACACTCACGATATTGCTGTTGTTCTTGTGAGCATACGTGCCATGCCATCCGAAAGCACCCAAGCGCAGTCCCTCGATAGGCATCACCCATGCACCTCCAATCACATCCTTGCTGCTGTTCACATCGTTTGTGTTCGTTCCATGACCATTGTACACACCCACCTGATAGTGGAGCAGGTTCCTCCCATTGGCGTTTGGCAACAAGTCACCCTGCAACTGCACACCGATGTCCCTACCATTGCTGGCATGCTCACCTACACGGTCGCTGAATCCTGCCAACTTGCTGATAGCCTGCGCATAGGAGATAAATCCCTGATCGATGGGGTGCATAGGATTTTCAAAAGAGAACGCACGCTTAAACTGTCCCACCTTTATTTTAGCAAATCCATATTTCTGCCACTCTAAGAAAGCATCCACAATGCGTGGACCGCTTGTAGAGCCAGGTGTTCCATTAAGCTGTACCTGCACACGGTAATTGAAATCATCCATTACCTTGCCGTCAGCCGAGAGTCTCACTAATCTTGTACTGAAATTGTCTTTTGGCGTCTTTCCATCTTGCGAAGAGTATTGGTATTCGCCAATCACATATCCCCCGAGTTTGATGTTTTTCGTCCAGTCGTTTTGCGCAGTGGCTGCTGTAGCCATGAGGATGGCCATCGCCATCATGCTGAGTTTTCTTTTCATGTTATATTATCACTTTTTTAAAGTCAGTTTCACTACGTTCTCCACGTGCGGAGTATGTGGGAACATATCCACCGGTTGCACCTCCACCACCTGATAGTCCTTGTCGAGCAAGCTGAGGTCACGCGCCTGAGTAGCAGGGTTACAGCTCACATAGACGATGGTCTGAGGGTGCGCTCTAAGTATAGTGTCAATCACATCGTTGTGCATGCCCGCCCTTGGTGGGTCTGTGATAATCACATCAGGCCGTCCATGCTCAGCGATAAATTCATCATTGAGAATATCCTTCATGTCTCCCGCAAAAAAGAGCGTGTTGTCAATTCCGTTGATAGCAGAGTTAACCTTAGCATCCTCTATAGCTTCGGGCACATATTCGATACCAATGACCTTTTTAGCCTCCTTAGCTACAAAGTTTGCTATAGTGCCCGTTCCTGTGTATAGGTCATACACCAGCTCCTTGCCAGAGAGTCCAGCCATGCGTCTTGCCACACTGTAGAGATGATAAGCCTGCTCCGTGTTGGTCTGGTAGAAACTCTTTGGTCCCACTTTGAATTTTAGGTCTTCCATGTGCAGGAAGATATGATCGTTACCTTTGTAAACCATCACCTCCAGGTCGCCGATAGTATCGTTGCATTTCTGGTTGTCCACATAGAGGAGCGAAGAGATTTGTGGGAAACGCTGTGCCAGATGCTCCAGCAGCCCCTTGGCTCTCTGTTCATCCTCCTGCTGTTCATAATGAAACTGCACAATCACCATCCATTCTCCGCTGTTAGAGTGTCTGATGATGATGTCTCTCAAAAGTCCACGCTGTTCTCTCAAGTCAAAGAACTCGATATTGTGAGCCAGTGCATAGTCTCTTATCTCATTGCGTATATCATTGTTCATCCCATCCATCAATCTACACTCCTCGATAGGCAGAATCTTGTCGAAGGCACCGGTGATATGGAATCCAATAGCATTCATATTATCAAATGCAGCCCCCGATGCCACCTCCTCTTTGGTAAGCCACCGTTTGTTAGAACATCCAAATTCCAACTTGTTTCTATATTCCTTGGTCTTTACACTGCCGAGGATAGGGTTACATTCAGGAAGAGCGATCTTTCCTATGCGTCTCAGTTGATTCTCCACCTGTTGCTGTTTCGCTTTGAGCTGCTCCTCGTAGGGCAGGTTCTGCCACTTGCATCCGCCACACACACCGAAATGCTGGCAGAAGGGCGTTACGCGTACCTTACTATATTCAATGAATCTCACCACCTCAGCCTCGCAATAACTGTGTTTTTTCTTCTTCACCTGCAGGTCAACAACATCCCCTGGCACGGCAAAAGGCACAAAAATCACCATGTCGTCCACGCGAGCCAGAGCCTTACCTTCGGCAGCCACATCAGTGATTGTCACCCCTTCTAAAAGGGGCAAAACTTTTTTCTTTCTACTCATTCAGTTAACACATTTGGGTAAGTTTCTTCAAGAAAACGATGCAAAAGTAAATAAAATTTTTCGTATACCTTCGATTTTTTGCTCTATTTTCTTGCTCTATCTAAATAAAACTCCTATATTTGCAGAAACAAAAAAATAGTTTAATTGTTAATCGTAAATACAACTAACTTATGAGTGAAAAAAGAGTTTACACCTTTGGCAATGGAAAAGCTGAAGGTAATGCTAAGATGCGCGAGGAGTTAGGAGGCAAGGGAGCCAACCTTGCTGAGATGAACCTCATCGGAGTTCCTGTTCCTCCAGGTTTCACAATCACTACTTCATGCTGTAATGAATATTATGAAGTGGGTCAGGACCGCATCAAGGAAATACTGCAAGACGAGGTAAATGCAGCGGTAAAGCATATCGAAGATTTGATGAACTCCAAATTTGGTGACGTTAAGAATCCACTCTTGGTGAGCGTCCGTTCAGGAGCCCGTGCTTCTATGCCAGGTATGATGGATACTATCCTCAACCTCGGTCTCAACGACGAGGTAGCAGAGGGAATGGTAGCCAAGACAGGCAATCCTCATTTCGTTTACGATTCCTATCGTCGTTTCGTTCAGATGTATGGCGACGTAGTACTCGAGATGAAGCCCGTTAATAAAGAAGACATCGATCCCTTTGAGGAGATTATCGAGAGCGTGAAAGCCGAGCGAGGCGTACAGCTCGACAAAGACCTCTCTGTTGAGGAACTTAAGAAGTTGGTTCGCCTCTTCAAGGAAGCCATTAAGGAGCGCACAGGCAAGGACTTCCCCAACGATCCCATCGAGCAACTTTGGGGTGCCATCTGCGCCGTATTCCGCAGCTGGATGAACGAGCGCGCTATCCTCTACCGCAAGATGGAAGGTATTCCCGATGAGTGGGGTACTGCCGTAAGCGTGATGGCCATGGTATTCGGTAACATGGGTGAGACCTCTGCTACCGGTGTTTGCTTCAGCCGCGATGCTGGTAATGGTGAGAACCTCTTCAACGGTGAGTATCTCGTGAACGCCCAGGGCGAAGACGTGGTAGCCGGTATCCGCACCCCCCAGCAGATTACCAAGATTGGTTCACAGCGTTGGGCTGAGCGCGCAGGCATCAGCGAGGAAGAGCGTGCCGCCAACTATCCTTCCATGGAAGAGGCCATGCCCGAGATTTATGCCCAGCTCAACGACCTGCAGGACAAGCTCGAAAAGCACTACCACGACATGCAGGACATGGAGTTCACCGTACAGGAAGGCAAACTCTGGTTCCTCCAGACCCGTAACGGCAAGCGTACAGGTACCGCTATGGTGAAGATTGCCATCGACCTGCTGCACGAGGGCATGATCGACGAGAAGACCGCCATCATGCGTTGTGAGCCCCAGAAGCTCGACGAACTGCTCCACCCCGTATTCGACAAGCTCGCCCTTCAGAAGGCCAAGGTCATCACCCAGGGTCTGCCCGCTTCTCCCGGTGCCGCCTGCGGTCAGATTGTGTTCCACGCCGACGACGCCCAGGCATGGCACGCTGACGGCCACAAGGTGATCATGGTGCGTATCGAGACCAGCCCCGAAGACCTCGCCGGTATGGCATCTGCCGAAGGTATCCTCACCGCACGTGGCGGTATGACCTCTCACGCTGCCGTTGTGGCTCGTGGTATGGGCAAGTGCTGTGTTTCCGGTGCCGGTGGCATCAATGTTGACTACAAGTCGAAGACCGTTGAAATCGACGGTGTTGTATACAAAGAGGGTGACTACATCTCTCTGAACGGTACTACCGGTCAGGTATATGCCGGTGAAGTTCCCACCAAGGCCGCCGAACTCAGCGGCGACTTCAAGGAACTGATGGACCTCTGCGACAAGTACACCAAACTGCAGGTTCGCACCAATGCCGACACTCCCCACGACGCACAGGTTGCCCGCAACTTCGGTGCCAAGGGTATCGGTCTTACCCGTACCGAACACATGTTCTTCGAGGACAAGAAGATTGTGGCCATGCGTGAGATGATTCTCTCTGAGACCGTTGAAGGTCGTGAGAAGGCTCTCGCCAAGCTGCTGCCCTATCAGAAGGCCGACTTCAAGGGTATCCTCGAGGCTATGGATGGCTGTCCTGTCAACATCCGTCTGCTCGATCCCCCTCTCCACGAGTTCGTACCCCACGATCTGGCTGGCCAGCAGACTATGGCCGACGAGATGGGTGTAGACGTAGCTACCATCCAGCGCCGCGTAGCCTCTCTCGCCGAGAACAACCCGATGCTCGGTCACCGTGGTTGCCGTCTGGGTATCACCTTCCCCGAAATCACTGCCATGCAGACCCGTGCCATCCTTAGCGCAGCCTGCGAACTGAAGAAGGAAGGCAAGAACCCCATGCCTGAGATTATGGTGCCCCTCATCGGTATCCTCTATGAGTTGAAGCAGCAGAAGGAGATTATCCAGAAGACTGCCAAGGAGGTATTCGCTGAGTATGGTGTAGAAATCGAGTTCGAGATTGGTACGATGATTGAGATTCCTCGCGCTGCCCTCACCGCCGACCGTATCGCCACTGAGGCTGAGTACTTCTCATTTGGTACCGACGACCTCACCCAGATGACCTTCGGTTACAGCCGTGATGACATCGCCAGCTTCCTGCCCGTATATCTCGACAAGAAGATTCTGAAGGTTG
Organism: Prevotella sp.; assembly: GCA_018385335.1. Lineage (GTDB taxonomy): Bacteria > Bacteroidota > Bacteroidia > Bacteroidales > Bacteroidaceae > Prevotella. The sequence continues at coordinate 1,707 of JAHAZN010000075.1, read as the reverse complement.
ACCCCTTCCAGGTGCTCGACCAGAATGGTGTAGGCCAGCTCATCAAGATGGCAGTAGAGAAGGGTCGTGGTGTTCGCCAGAACCTCCGTTGCGGTATCTGCGGTGAGCACGGTGGTGAGCCCAGCTCTGTTAAGTTCTGCGCCAAGATTGGCATGAACTACGCAAGCTGTTCTCCATCCCGCGTGCCTATCGCACGTCTGGCCGCCGCCCAGGCAGCTGTTGAGGAGTAAATATCACTCTGATATAATTAACAAAGGGACCTGTCCGGCATGGGCAGGTTCTTTTTTGGTTTCCAGAATAATCAAGAACAGGTATGCCGAAAGCAGGGAATGCTTTATGATAGGTCATTAGCATAGTCAAAGTATAATAATATGGCATATAAACAAAATTCTATCAACGAAGCCTATTGGCGAAAATATACTGAAGAAGCATCCAAATTCTACAAGGAAAAGATGCTTCAACTCGGTACCAAGGATGAACTAAAAGGTTCTGTCCATGGTATTGATGCACCAAACCATATGATGTACAAAATTGACACTCTATATAGCAAGGATGGGCATCGTGCCTATGAGTTCTTGTTAGAATATGACATATTTGAGCCAACCGTTGGCATCTATTATGGGTGTAAAGGGTTCACATTGGATGGCTATGATCACGATACTGAAATTGAAAATTTCAACAAGGAATGGGAGCAGTTAAAAGGATTGGTATGTACCATACTAAACAACACCTTCCCTGGTAAAAACTTTGCCATGCGTTTCAAAGCCACAAATAATGCTAATGATAATACGTACTGGCCTTTCTGGATTACCTTACAAGAGGAAGAAGACATTCATGAAGTTGGACTTCGAGCCCTGAAGCTGATTCGCAATGTATATAGAAAGATGCTTGAAGAAGATATTATTGAAACAAAAGAATTTCCTGTGTTCAAGAATAATCCTGATAGCACCTCATTTACTCAGAAAGCATATACTCAATTCATAGAGAAACTGTACATATACAAAAGAGGCAGAATGGGAAGAATCGTTGATGAAGAAGCTACGAAGAAAAATATTCTTCTATTTGAAACCTTCATGAACAATGCTGAAAAAAAACGAATTATATATCGTGACTTAAATTACGAATACGCTTGGCAGGTGCAAGAATATAGCAATTCAGATTTCATCAGACTCTTTTCTGCATTCTTTCAGTATATGGCTGATCATCACTTAATCAAAACGCGTGGTACTACAGGTGTAGCAAACATTCCTTGGAAGGAATTAAGCAGATTTATTCTATCTAAGAAGGGAATGCCATATGGTGACAGCCTGCGTACACAAAAAGAAGATGCATTGTGTATGCCTGATAATGAAGTTAGGCATTGGCGTGATTTGGTTCAACATTTGTTGACCGAATAGCATCGGATTTCTATACGTATATATAAGTAACAGTATTTTCTTCATACCTTTGCAAGTAAATTAAAAACAATTAAATATGTCAGAACTAGAAATTTTTACATCAATGTATGAAGACTGGGTTGGGTTTGTCCAGAATACACTTGCTGGTCATTGGATTATATATATAATTGTCCTAGTAGATATGATTGTGACCACGTCAATTGCCATTTCGACCACAGATGTTATCTCATTAGCCAACCCACTTAATCAATGGAAGGTTTGGGCTATTTGGCTATTTGGCGGTTTATGGGGTGCACATTGGCTCTGCTTA
>JAHAZN010000066.1 GCA_018385335.1 Prevotella sp. | reverse complement strand
TATAATAATTATTTTATATTCTCTGATAACACAGATAATATTTTCTTATTTTTTTTGATAGAAGTTGCACATTAAGCAGTTCTGAGGCCTCTGAAATATCTTTTACACTGCCATCTTTGTAGAGAATGTCGATACTGTCATCCTCCACGTCATACATATCTTTCTGCACCTCGCTCCAGCTGATGAGATAGTCGGTGTCAGCTATATCGATGTCCATCTTCTCTGCTATTGAGTGGCGTAGTTTTTCTATTCGCTCCTCTTCGATGGGTTGTTCATGCACCTCCACTTGGAAGATGTTTCTGTTGATCATGTCGTTGGCGAGTGTATTCAGGATACGGTCAGAATGGTGTGTCCATACCTTGAGTGCACACCACACGTCGTTGTCGTCTAACTCTTGATATTGTTCCAGACATTCGGAGTGGGTGGCGAACCATGTGGCGTCTACATTGTGCTTGAGGAAATATTGAAGTGCTGGTGGAGCAAAAACTTCTTCTCCTTTCTCTGTCAAATACTTAGCACGTCTTAGAGTGTTGATAAGCACCTTCTCACATGCTACGGCCGTCTTGTGGAGATATACCTGCCAGTACATCAGTCGGCGCGATGTGAGATAGTTCTCGATAGAGTAGATGCCTTTCGACTCTACCACCAGTCTGTCGTCCACTACATCGAGCATTTTGATAATGCGTGCACTGCCGATATTCCCTTCGTTCACTCCCGTGTAGAATGAGTCGCGCCTCAGATAGTCGAGCCGATCCATATCCAACTGACTGCTGATGAGCTGATGAAGAAATTTCTTTGGATATTCGCCTTTGAAGATTTTCAAGGCCAGGTTGAGCAGATCACCCAGGTCGTGATTGATGCGCTCCATCATCAAGAGCGAGATATCCTCGTGGGCGATATCTTTCATCAAGGTGTTTTCGAGTACATGACTGAAGGGGCCGTGACCTATGTCGTGCATGAGGATAGCAGCCTGTACAGCTTCAGCCTCGCTGTCGAAGATGAAGTTGCCTTTCTGCTGTAGGGTGAAGATGGCCTCGCTCATGAGTTGGAGTGCACCGATGGAATGCTGGAAGCGCGTATGTCGGGCACCGGGATAAACGACGGAGGCCAGTCCCAACTGGTTGATGCGTGTGAGGCGCTGCATCAGCGGATGACATACGACATCAAGCAGGAGACCCTTGGGTATTTTGATAAATCCAAATACAGGATCGTTGATTATCTTGGCGTCGTTCATCTCTGTTTGTCCAGTTCGACTGCCATTTCTTGCTGAAGATCCTTAGCTTTCAGCGCAGCAATTTCTGCAAAGTCGGTTCCATTGGAGGCATAGATAATACCCCTTGAACTGTTGACGAGCAACTCGCAGTCTGAGGTCATTCCATACTTGCATACCTCTTGCAGACTCCCTCCCTGGGCACCTACACCAGGTACAAGGAGGAAATGGTGTGGCGCTAATCGTCTGATATCCTCAAACATCTTGCCTTGTGTGGCACCCACCACATACATCATGTTCTTATCATTTCCCCATTTCTGACTTGTCTTGAGTACCTTCTCAAACAGGCGCTCACCGTTTTCATCACATGAGAACTGGAAATCCATGCTTCCCTTGTTGCTTGTCAGGGCGAGGAGTATCACCCATTTTCCCTCATATCCCAAGAAGGGAGTGACGCTGTCTTCACCCATATAAGGGGCCACGGTGAGCGAGTCGATGCCATACTCCTCGAAGAAGGTGCGGGCATACATGGCAGAGGTGTTGCCAATGTCTCCACGTTTGGCGTCGGCGATGATGAAATGATTGGGGTAGTTGTTCTTCAGATAACTGATGGTCTTTTCAAAGGAGCACATACCTTTCACGCCAAATGCCTCATAGAAAGCTAAGTTGGGCTTGTAAGCCACGCAGTAGTCGGCGGTGGCATCGATGATAGCTTTGTTGAAACTGAAGATAGGATCTTCTTCACTCAGGAGGTGCTGTGGAATCTTTTTCAGGTCGGTGTCGAGACCTACACAAAGAAACGATTTCTTCTCCTTTATCTGTTGGATGAGTTGTTGCTTGTTCATTATTTTTTCACTTCTGTTTTTGGTATCTCTTTCAACTTCTCTGGGTTCTTGTTCATGGAAATCACCCTTCTGAAAAACTCCTCTGCCGAGAGCGTGTTCTCTTGCGGCTTCTGTTCTTCCTCTTTCTTGGTATATCTTATTCCCATGCTGTTTGCTGTTTAGAGTTCTGCGTCCTTCATTCGCTCCGCATTTTCTGCCACGGTGAGGGCGTCAATCATTGCTTGGATGTCGCCACCCACAAATCCCTGCAGGTCATGGGTAGAGTAGCCTATGCGATGGTCGGTCACACGTCCCTGAGGATAGTTATAAGTTCTGATTTTCGCACTGCGGTCGCCCGTTGATACCAGCGTCTTTCTCCTGCTTGCAATGTCATCGATGTATTTCTGATGCTCCTTATCATAGATAAATGTACGCAAGCGCGCAAGCGCGCGTTCCTTATTCTTCGGTTGGTCGCGTGTCTCCGTACATTCTATGAGTATCTCTTCGGTCTCACCGGTGATGGGGTTCTTCCATGGGTAACGCAGTCTGACCCCCGACTCCACCTTGTTTACGTTCTGCCCACCGGCACCCGAACTGCGGAAGGTATCCCATTTGATGTCACCCTCATTGATGTTTACCTCAAACTTATCCGCCTCGGGGAGCACAGCCACAGTGGCAGCACTGGTATGCATACGTCCCTGTGTCTCGGTAGCCGGTACACGTTGTACGCGGTGCACACCCGACTCATATTTCAGAACACCATACACTCCATCGCCCGTCACAGCAAAGTCAATCTCCTTATATCCACCTACAGCGCCTTCGCTGACACTGGTGACAGAGAGTTGCCAGCCTTTAGTGTCACAGAATTTCTTATACATTTGGAAGAGGTCGCCGGCGAAGAGGGCAGCTTCATCACCACCTGTTCCCGCGCGTATCTCCATCTGCACATTCTTGGCATCCTCGGGGTCTTTAGGCACCAGGGCCATCTTTATCTCCTCTTCAATGACTGGTTGTTTCTCTTCGTTGATTGACAACTCCTCTCGTGCCATCTCCCTCATCTCGGGGTCGCTCTCGTTAGCCAGAATATCCTTGGCCTCCTTGATGGAATCGAGGCAACTGATATATCTCTTTCGGGCATCCATGATGTCCGTGAGGTCTTTGTATTCGCGTGTGAGTTTGACGAAACGCTCTTGGTCGGCAATCACGTTAGGGTCTGTGATCAATGTCGAGACCTCTTCGAATCTGCTCACCAGTCCTTCAAGTTTCTGTAAAATGCTGTTGCTGTCAGCCATAATTATTGATAATCAAATGTTCCAAATTCCGACTTGATAGTGAGGCTCTTCTTTCCCTCTTCGATATGTCCTATCACCTGAGCGTCGATGTTGAAGCTACGGCTCAGTGCTATCACCTTCTCAGCGTTCTCGGGTGCCACATAAATCTCCATTCTGTGTCCCATGTTAAACACCTTATACATCTCGCTCCACTCAGTGCCGCTTTGCTGCTGAATGAGTCGGAAAAGAGGAGGTACGGCGAACATATTGTCCTTCACCACTCTACAGTTATCATTTACGAAGTGTAGCACCTTGGTCTGTGCGCCACCTGTGCAGTGCACCATACCATGGATATCAGAACGCATCTCATCGAGCAGTTTCTTGATGACCGGTGCATAGGTGCGTGTAGGTGAGAGCACGAGCTGTCCGGCATTAACAGGTGCTCCCTCGACAACGTCGTCTAAACGGCATTGTCCACTATATACTAGTTCCTGTGGCACGGCATGGTCGTAGCTCTCAGGATAACATTCAGCAAGATATTTGGCAAAGACATCATGGCGTGCCGAGGTCAGTCCGTTGCTGCCCATTCCTCCGTTGTAGTTCTTCTCATAGCTGGCCTGTCCGAAGGAAGCGAGTCCCACGATGACATCACCGGGGCGGATGTTCTTGTTGTCTATCACATCGCTGCGTTTCATACGGCAGGTGACAGTAGAGTCAACGATGATGGTACGCACCAGGTCACCAACGTCAGCTGTCTCACCTCCTGTGGCATAGATGCCGATACCCATCTCTCTCATCTCAGCCAACAGTTCGTCAGTACCATTGATGATAGCAGAGATTACTTCACCTGGGATGAGCATCTTATTTCTTCCTATTGTGCTCGATACTAAGATATTATCTACTGCTCCCACGCAGAGCAGGTCGTCGGTGTTCATGATAAGTGCATCCTGTGCAATACCTTTCCACACCGCGAGGTCGCCCGTCTCTTTCCAGTAGAGGTAGGCGAGTGATGATTTTGTTCCTGCTCCGTCGGCGTGCATGATGTTGCAGTAGTCGGGGTCACCTCCCAAGATGTCGGGGATAATCTTGCAGAATGCTTGTGGGAATATTCCTTTGTCAATGTTCTTGATAGCGTTGTGCACATCTTCTTTTGCAGCACTCACGCCACGCATCATATATCTGTTGTCCATAATCTTTTATGTTATTGTGTTATTGGTGCCAAAACTCCCAGCTGGCAAAGGCCTGCAACAGCAGCATCTCCAGACCGTTCTTTGTCTCTACTCCCTGCATCTTTCCTTTCTTCATGAAGAGCGTCTCATCAGGATTGTAGATGAGATCATAGAGAATGTTGTGTGCATCCATAGCTTCATAGGGCAGGGCAGGGCATTCCTCGGTGTGTGGATACATACCGCAGGGGGTGCAGTTGATAATCACAGGATACTCTTTTACAACCTCTGCCGTCACATCTTCATAGCGTATGGTGTCTGGTTTCTGATAACGACTGACGAAAAGTGTTTCCAATCCAAGCGATTTCAGTCCGTAGTTGATGGCTTTCGATGCGCCGCCCGTTCCCAGGATGAGCGCTTTTTTATGATAGCTCTCAAGCATAGGTTCTATGCTTTTGGTGAATCCTATCACATCAGAGTTGAAACCCTTGAGGTTGATTTGATTGCCCGCATGTTCCACTTTGATGACATTTACAGCTCCTATGGCGCGTGCCTCGGGAGACACTGTGTCGAGGAACGAGATGACCTTCTCCTTGTAGGGGATAGTTACGTTCAGCCCTTTGATGTTAGGGTTGGAAGCCAACACTTCGGGTAACATGTCGATGGTGGGAATCTCAAAATTCTCATACACAGCATTGATACCTTCGTCAGCAAATTTCTGATTGAAATAGTTGACGGAGAACGAGTGTCCAAGGGGATAGCCTATCAGACCATACTTTTCCATAATACTATAATTTTGAAACTATTTTGTAGCAAAATACATGGTGCAGATGCCCATCGTGAGCCTCTTAAACCTCACCTCCTTAAAGCCGGCTTTCTTGAAGATAGTCATCATTGTCTCTCCTTGTGGGAATGCTTCTATGGTGTCGGTGAGATACTGATATGCCCTCTTGTCCTTAGAGATTAGTCGTCCGTAGATGGGCAACACCGTGTGGGCATAGATGGCAAAGAGCTGTTTCATAGGGAAGTGTACCGGTGTGGTGAGTTCGATGATGCTTAGGTGCCCATTGGTTTTCAGCACACGGTGCATCTCTTTCAGTCCTGTATCGAGCGAGGCGAAGTTTCTGATGGCGAAGGCAGCGGTGACGGCATCAAAGCTGTTGTCGTCGTAAGAGAGTTGCATACAGTCTTCCTTCGCAAACGAGATGATATGGTCGAGCTGTAGTCTCTTCACCTTTTCCCTGCCCACATTCATCATGCCTTCGCTGATGTCGGTACCAACGATAGTCTCTGGTTGCAGCTGTTGAGCCAGCAGGATAGCGAAATCACCTGTACCCGTGGCGATGTCGAGGATGGTGTGTGGGGCGTATGGTCTCAGTTGTTCCACTGCTTTTCGCCGCCAACCTTTGTCGATGTTCCACGACAGGCGGTGGTTGAGGGTGTCATAGGAGGCAGCGATGGCATTGAACATACTCTCCACCTGCTGACCCTTTTCCCCCTCCTGTCCGTAGGGTTTTATTTGCTCCTGCTTATACATGCTGTTATCTTGTTTTCAGCCAGTAGCTGATGTTCTCATCTATTCGCTTAGCGATGTCAGCTGATTCAGCAGCCTTATCAAACTTCTCACCCGTGATATGCTCATAGAGCTCGATATATCTCTCGCTCACACTCTCTGCATATTCATCAGTGATTTCTGGCATCACCTGTCCGGGTTCGTTCATGAAGTTGTGTTCAATGAGCCATTGGCGTACAAACTCTTTGGAGAGTTGGCGCTGCTGTTCGCCCTTGGCCAGCTTCTCTTCATAGCCCTCGGCATAGAAATATCTGCTGGAGTCGGGGGTGTGTATCTCGTCGATGAGATAAACCTTTCCGTCTCTCTTGCCAAACTCATATTTGGTATCTACGAGGATGAGTCCCTGCTTGGCAGCAATCTCCTGTCCGCGTTTGAAGAGACGTCGGGTATAGTCTTCCATCACTGCATAGTCTTCGGCACTCACTATTCCCTGTGCAATAATCTCTTCTTTAGAGATGTTGAGGTCGTGTCCCTCGTCAGCCTTTGTTGTAGGTGTGATGATAGGTTCGGGGAAACGCTCGTTCTCTCTCATACCTTCAGGCAGTTTCACACCGCATATCTCACGGCATCCATTCTTATATTCTCTCCATGCCGAGCCGGTGAGGATAGAACGAATAATCATCTCCACTCTGAAACCCTCACACTTCAGTCCTACGGTCACCATAGGGTCGGGGGTTGCTATCTTCCAGTTGGGGCAGATGTCTGCGGTGGCATCGAGAAATTTGGCAGCTATCTGGTTGAGTACCTGTCCCTTAAAGGGGATTCCCTTGGGCAGGATGACGTCGAAGGCCGAGATACGGTCTGTTGCCACCATTACCATCAGGTCGTCGTTGATGTTATATACATCACGCACCTTACCATGATAAACACTCTTTTGTCCTTCAAAATGAAAATCTGTCTGTGTTAATGCTTTCATTGTCGTATTTATATGATTGTTCTATTATTCGTTTTCAGCCTCTTCGTTTTGTTGTTTCATATTGGCATCGTGTCGCTCATAAGCATTGACAATGCGTGTCACCAACTTATGTCTCACGATATCATGCTGGTCTAGTTCCACAGTAGCTATTCCTTTTACGCCTTTCAAGATGTGCAGTGCCTCTTTCAGTCCGCTCTGCTGTGTGCGTGGCAGGTCTATCTGTGTCATGTCGCCGGTGATGATCATCTTGCTGTTCCATCCCATGCGTGTGAGAAACATTCTCAACTGTGCCGTTGTTGTGTTTTGTGCTTCGTCGAGTATCACCACGGCATCGTTGAGTGTTCGTCCTCTCATAAACGCCAAGGGGGCTATCTGTATGACGTGTTTTTCCATCATGTCCTGCAACTTCACTGGTGGCAGCATATCTTCGAGTGCATCGTAGAGGGGTTGCAGGTAAGGGTCAATCTTGTCCTTCATGTCTCCAGGTAGGAATCCGAGTTTCTCTCCTGCTTCTACTGCAGGTCGGCTCAGTATGATGCGTTTCACCTGCTTCTCCTTGAGTGCCTTCACGGCAAGAGCGATACTCAGATATGTTTTTCCTGTTCCTGCCGGTCCTACAGCGAATATCATATCGTTGTTATGAAAGTCATCGATGAGCTGTTGCTGATGTTCACCACGTGCCTTGATGGGTCGTCCGGAAAGCGAATAGACCACCACTCCGTCTGGTTCTTCGTCTTTCATCCCTTTGCCGTTAATGATTTCAAGCACCACCTCTTCTTTCATGCAGTTGTGCTTCACCACATGCTGTTGCATCTTCTCAATGCTCTCTTCAAAGGCCGCCAACTGCTCCTCATCGCCCAGTACTTTGATGACGTTGTCGCGAGCCACGATACGCAACTTGGGATACATCGACCTGATGATGTGTAGATTGGCATTACCCGCCCCATAGAGTGCTACGGGGTCGATATCTTCCAATACGATATGCTTCTCTATCAATGTTTTTTCTTATTTTTTGTTACTTGTTTGCAAAAGTACAAAATAAAATTGAATAAAGCCATCACTATAAACAATAAAATAGGGTTCTTAGAGTTAATCAAACGTAGTTATTTATCATTTAACCATCAAAACCGCTTTTGTCATGTCTATTCTCATAGCTGATAGTGGGAGTACGAAGACCGACTGGTGGCAGTCACCTTCTCTCTCCTTCCAGACCCAGGGTCTCAATCCCTTTCATCAATCGTGTGAAGAGATTACCCGCATTCTCACCTCTGATGTGTTGCCTGTTCTTTCCTCTCCCAATGATATTGAGACTGTCTTTTTCTATGGCAGCGGTGTGCGTGCTGAGGTGAGAGAGGTGCTGTTGCAACCACTCAGTCAACTTTTCCCTAAGGCGTGTGTGAGTGTGGAGAGCGATCTGCTTGGAGCTGCCCGTGCTTTGTGTGGAGATGAGGCAGGCATTCCATGTATTTTGGGTACGGGGAGCAACTCAGCACTCTATGATGGTCAACATCTTTTGGCCAACACTCCGCCTCTCGGATATATCCTCGGTGACGAGGGCAGTGGAGCTTATCTTGGTGCCACTTTTGTCAACCGTCTTTTCAAGGGCTCACTCCCTGAATCATTGCGTGATGTGTTTCTGGCTGAGAGTCAACTGTCGCTGCCCGACATCATCCGTCGTGTCTATCGTGAACCATTAGCCAATCGCTTTCTTGCTTCACTTTCACCTTTTATTGCTAAACATCTGGATATGATTGAGATAGAACAGATGGTTGTCGATGCTTTCCGTTTGTTTATCGACCGCAATATCCGTCCTTATTCATCGTCTAATCTTGCTGTTCATGCCGTGGGTAGTGTGGCTCATTTCTATGAGCGTCAGTGGCAGAAAGCGTTGGAGTTGGAGGGCATGAAAAGGGGGCGTGTGCTACGCTGTCCGATGGCTGGGTTGATAGCCTATCACCAGAGATAGTCACCAAGTTACCGCGTCACCATAGAGTTGTGATAGCTACTATTTCTTTTTCAACTGTTCATCAAAAAAGTTGAAAACACGCATCTGCACTGCTTTGCCGCATGAGTGAGGGATGTCCCACAGTTCGGTGAAGAGCAGGTCATCCACCTTCTCCCCCCTCCATACCTCACGCATCTGTCCGAAGGCCGACAGAGCTCCCTCGGTACTGAAGAGATGGTCTTGCTTCCCGTTGATGAGGAGCATGGCATTGGGGCAGGCGAGTGATGCGATATGTGGATAGTCCATCCACTGTCTCAAACCTGGTATGCAGTTGGCAAAGCCACCGTTTTCCTTTCGTTTGTTGTTGAGTGATAGTTGTGCCTTTGTGGTGGTCATCCAGCAAACAGCCGCCGTGGCATGTATGTCATCAGAGAGTGCAGCGAGCATCCATGCCCTATAGGCTCCCATAGAGCATCCCATACATCCCATCCTTTTCCTATCCACCTTATCAAGCGTCTTTAGGAAGTCGGTGACAGCGAGGTCGTCATAGTGCATAAAGGCACAGAGGTTGCGTCCGAGCATCATCATGTTACCTGCGATGATGTCATATCTGTTGCGGTCCACTCCCTCTTTTCTTCCCCGTTCGCCCCACATAGGTGCATCGGTGGCTATCACCACATATCCGCGTTGTGCGAGTTCATCGCCGATAAACTGCCCCTCATAGAGTTGGTCTGCCCATCTGTTGGCATCGTTGATAATGAGTGTATCTTCATCAAAGGGTTTTATCATCTTCTCTTTTCCTATGAGCAGGTGGGCGCCGTGATCGTGAAGCAGTTGGATGGCAGGGAATGGTCCTTTGCCGTCAGGCACGAGCACGTAGGCCACGATGCGACTGTAGGCATTCACGTTGAAAGCTATCTTCATCGCCTTATATCCCTTACGCTGTTCGGTGGCTACCACCTGTGGATTGAAGTCGGTCCGCTTCGGTGGTGTCATCATACATGTGCGCACCTGTTGTCGGGCTTTCTCTTTCCATTCATCAAGCGGGAGCTGACTGTTGTTCTGACGTGATAGCGGGTAGGTGAGTTCGGCCTGCAGACTGTCCACGTAGCAGGGGATATCCATCTGAAATTCATAGACAGGGCGCTTCTCTATCTTTTTCTTGCTGCTCTGTGCCAGCGTGAAGAGTGGGTAGAGGAGAAGAAAAGATACTGAAATAACTTTGATATTTCGCATGATTGAATTACCTTTGCGCATGAAAACGAGTGTATATATGATTTTTTTTATTTGATGATAGCGTGATGAGCAGTATAGAGATTTTCTTTCTTGCGGTAGCCTTAGCCATGGATTGTTTTGCTGTCTCCATCGTCAGTGGGGTCATTCTGCAGCGCATGATGTGGCGTACGATGCTGATGATGGCTTTTCTTTTCGGACTTTTCCAGGCGATGATGCCGCTGATAGGGTGGGCTGGTATGAGTTTCTTCAGCAAGGCAGTGGCGGTCTATGACCATTGGATAGCCTTTGCCCTCCTAGCCTATGTCGGAGGACGCATGGTGATTGAAGGGTGGAAGGGTGAAGAGAGCCAATCCTTCCGTCCCGAACGGCTACGTACCCAGATAATACTTGCCATCTCCACCAGTATCGATGCGCTTGCTGTGGGCATCTCCTTTGCCTGTCTCGGTTATCATGAGCCCTCAAGTCTCTCCTTCCCGTTATTTATAATAGGTGTGGTTTCCTTTGTCTTCTCGCTTGTTGGAAATGGTCTGGGTGTTTGTTTCGGTCAGCTTATCGCCCGACGCATGAAGCCCGAGTTGGTAGGTGGATTGATACTTCTTTTTATCGGAGTGAAACTACTGGTCACCCATCTCCTTGAGTAACCAGTAGTGTTGTTCTTTACTTTTGTTTCAGTAGGAAGGTTTTGAAGTCAGCAAACTCTTTGCTCATCGGTTCACTCTTCTTCTCTCCCTTCATAAATGCAGCCAACTTCTCAGGGATGGTGATCTCTGCATCTATGGCTCCCTCCACCGTGTCCTTAAACTTGGCGGGGTGCGCCGTCTCACAGAACACTCCTGTCTCTCCTTCTCTGAGCAGTTGTTTCAGTGCCTGATAGCCACATGCTCCGTGGGGGTCGAGCACATATCCGTTCTCGCTGTAGCAGCTCTTCATCGTTTTGCGGATAACCTCGTCGGTGAAGGTGGCACCTGAGATGAGTGAGCAGATGCGACTGTGTTCTCCCCCATAGAGGTCGATGATACGTGCGAAGTTACTCGGGTCACCCACGTCCATAGCATTGGCGATAGTAGCCTTGCTTGGCTGTGGGTTATAGACACCCGTCTGCAGATACTGATAGAAGATGTCGTTGGCATTATTGGCAGCGATAAATCGTTTTATGGGCAGTCCCATGGCATGTCCGAAGAGTGCTGCAGTGATGTTTCCGAAGTTACCGCTCGGCACACAGACGACGAGTTCGTCGGCCTTGCCCATCTCCTTCATACGTGCATAAGCGTTGAAATAGTAGAAGGCTTGGGGGAGGAATCGCGCCACGTTGATAGAGTTGGCAGAGGTGAGTAGCAGTTGCTCGTTGAGTTCCTTGTCCATAAATGCACTCTTCACCAGTGCCTGACAGTCGTCGAAGGTACCTTCCACCTCGATGGCTGTGATGTTCTTGCCGAGCGTAGTAAACTGACATTCCTGTATGGGGCTCACCTTTCCTTTTGGATAGAGCACATAGACATGGATACCCTCTACGCCGAGGAATCCATTAGCCACAGCCGACCCCGTGTCTCCGCTCGTTGCCACCAGCACGTTCACCTGGTCGTGGCGCCCTTCCTGACGAATGAAATACTGAAGCAGGCGTGCCATGAAGCGTGCGCCTACATCCTTGAAAGCCAATGTGGGGCCGTGAAAGAGTTCCAGACTATAGATATCGTCCTCCACCTTCTTCACGGGGCAATCGAACTGCAGGGTGTCATAGACAATGGTCTGTAGGTCGTCGCGTTTCACATCCTCACCGAAGAACGCTTCGGCTACGGTGAAGGCTATTTCCTGAAACGATTTATTGTCAATAGATTGAAAGAACTCCTGCGGCAGTGGTGTGATGTGTTCGGGCATATAGAGACCGCGGTCTTCTGCCAATCCTTTTACCACAGCCTTATGCAGTGAGGCTATTGGTGCTTGATGGTTAGTGCTGTAATATTGCATGATTATGTGATTGTTTTTTTTGTTTCTGTTATTCTGAACGTGCTGTTATGCTTTCATAAAAGCCTCGATAAACTCATCAAACTTAAGCAGTCCGTAGCTTCCCTCCACACTGCTCACTTCATCAAAATGCGTCACCTTGTCGGGGGTGATAGATGGGTGCCAGATGACGAAGGGCACGGGCTCAGCTACATGCGTACGTGTCTCCACCGGTGTGGGATGGTCGGGCAGCACAGCCACACACACCTCTTCGCCCCACCGCTCTATCTCTTCCACTATAGGACGGATGATGCGCCTATCGAGGTCGTTAATGGTCTGCAACTTCAGTTCCAGGTTGCCGTCATGTCCAGCCTCATCGCTTGCTTCCACGTGTAGGAATACGAAATCATCGCCCCTCTTCAGTGCGTCGATGGCAGCCTGTGCCTTTCCTTCATAGTTGGTATCTGCGAGTCCCGTCATTCCTTCCACCACAATGCTTTCCAATCCGGCATATTTCCCAATACCTCTGATGAGATCTACTGCAGAGATCACACTGCCCCTGTGTATGTCGGGATAGCGTTCCTTGAGTGTTTTCATCCTGGGGCGATAGCCGCCGCTCCATGGCCAGATGCTGTTGGCAGCCACCTTTCTCTCTTTGTTGAAAGGATGTCCGCTGAGCAGTTGCTGTGAACTGAGTATGAGCTTGTTAATGAGTTCGGCAGTCGCTTCAGCCCCCATACGTCCCTCTTCCTTTGGCGCATCTTTCATGGCTTTCACCAATAGCGGTTGCCACAGTTCGTCAGGATGGTCGTGGGGTGGGGCACACTCGATATGTTTGTTGCCCCCCTTGATGATGAGCAGGTGTCGATACTGTATGCCAGGGATGAATCTCACCTTCTCGGAGCCCAGTTTCTCATCGAGGTAACTGATGAGCCTCTGTCCGTCTTCGGTGTTGAGATGTCCTCCGTGATGGTTTTTTATCCTTCCGTCTTCGAGCGTGATGATATTACATCTGAGTGCCAGGTCATCTTCGGTCATCTCATATCCTATGCTTGCTGCCTCCAATGGTCCTCGCCCTTCGTACACCTCGTTGAGCTGATAGCCGAGGATGGATGTGTTGGCCACCTCGCTTCCTGGACAGTATCCCTCGGGCACGGTGATGAGTCGTCCGTTGCGCCCCTTTTCAGCAAGCATATTCATGAATGGTGGCCGGGCATATTCGAGTGGAGTCTTTCCTCCCAGTCGGTCGATGGCGTGGTCTGCCATTCCGTCGCCGAGGATGATGATATGTTTCATTTGCTGTTAGATATTGGCGATAGACATGATATTGGCGAACACACCAGCGGCAGTTACCCCTGCTCCTGCGCCATATCCCTGTATGAGCATGGGATATTCCTTATAGCGTTCGGTGGTGAGCAGTACGATATTGTTGGAGCCTTCGAGTCCGTAGAAGGGATGATGTTGGTTGACCGCTTGCAGGCTCACCGATGTTTTCCCGTGGTCCATACATGCCACGAAACGCCATCGTTTTCCCTCCTTCTCCAGTTCTTTTCGTTTACTTTCAAACTCAGCATCGAGCGAAGGCAACTGCTGCCAGAACTGTTCGAGAGCGCCCTGCATCATCTCTTCTGGAACGAAGAGTTTCTTTTCTACATCCTCCTGTTCTATCTTATACCCCGCCTCGCGTGTGAGAATCACGAGTTTTCTCACCACATCTTTTCCGCTGAGATCGATGCGTGGGTCGGGTTCACTATATCCCAGTTCCTGAGCGCGTTTCACGGTGAGCGAGAAGGGTGTATTCTCACTTATCTCGTTGAAGATGAAGTTGAGTGTACCGCTGAGTACTGCCTCAATCTTCAGTATCTTGTCGCCCGAGTTTCTCAGGTCGTTAATGGTGCCGATGATAGGCAGTCCTGCTCCCACGTTGGTTTCGAAGAGAAATTTCACTCCTCGCTGCAGTGCCGTCTTCTTCAGTCTGAGGTAGCTCTCATAGTCGCTCGATGCCGCTACTTTATTAGCAGCCACCACCGAGACGTTGTGTTCAAGCAGTGTCTGATAGATGGAAGCCACTTCACTGCTTGCCGTGCAGTCAACGAACACGCTGTTGAAGATGTTCATCCCTATCACCTCCTCGCACAGATGCTGTGTGTTGCTTGGTTCCGCCTGTTCCAGTAGCTGTCGGTAATTGTTGAGGTCGATGCCTTCTCTGCAGAAGAGCGCCTTGCTGCTCGTTGCTATTCCTACCACGTTGAGTTTGAGTCGTCGGGTATTCATGAGTTGCTCATATTGCAGTCGGAGCTGTTCTATGAGGTTGCCTCCCACGGTGCCTATTCCACAGATAAAGAGATTGAGCACCTTGTATTCACTTAGAAAAAAAGAGTCGTGGAGTACATTGAGAGATTTTCTGAGGAATTTAGCATCCACAACAAATGAGATGTTTGTTTCCGATGCACCCTGTGCACATGCGATGACGCTGATGCCGCTTCGTCCCAATGTGCCGAAGAGTTTTCCTGCGATACCTGGAGTGTGCTTCATGTTCTCGCCTACGATAGCGATGGTAGCGAGGTTACTTTCTGCGTGCATGGGATACATTGCTCCCGTCTCTATCTCCTTACAGAATTCGTTGTTGAGCACATTCACTGCCTCTTTGGCATCCTCATCCCTCACACCGATAGATGTAGAGTTTTCCGAAGAGGCTTGCGATACCATAAACACCGAGATACCGTTTTCGGCGAGTGCGGTGAAGATGCGTCTGTTCACACCTATCACGCCCACCATAGAGAGTCCGGTGACGGTGATGAGTGTGGTGCCGTTGATGCTTGATATTCCCTTGATAGGTTTTCTGTCGTTCTCTATCTTGTCTTTGATGATGGTCCCCGGTGCCTGTGGATTAAAGGTGTTTTTCACCTTGATAGGTATGTTTTTCACGCACACGGGGTAGATCGTTGGGGGGTAAATGACCTTGGCTCCGAAGTTGCAGAGCTCCATAGCCTCCACATAACTCAGTTCAGAGATGGTATAAGCCGAGTGTATCACCCTTGGGTCGGCAGTCATGAATCCATCCACGTCGGTCCATATCTCCAGCACCTCGGCATTGAGTGCGGCAGCGATGATAGATGCGGTGTAGTCACTTCCTCCGCGTCCGAGGTTGGTGGTCTCGTCAGAGTCTTTGTCGGCACTGATAAATCCAGGCACGATGATGGTCTGCTGTAGTGGCAACTGAATAGTGGAGCGCACCAGTCGTGTTGAGAGTTCGCTGTCGAGCACATGTTTGCCGTGCTTCTCTTCGGTCTTTATCATCTGTCGTGCATCCACTCGTACAGCTCCGTCGATGAGTGTTGCTACGATATGCGAACTCAGTCTTTCTCCGTAACTCACGATGGCAGCCTGTGTCTTCTCGCTGAGGTCGCCGATGAGATACACGCCGTAGTAGATTGATTTCAGTTCGTCGAGCAGACTATTGAGTAGAGGCATGAGCTTGTTGCGTTTCTCCTCGTCGGTAATCACATCGTTGACCATCGTGTGATGACGTTCAACAATTTGTTCAAACTGTTTCCTGTATTCCTCATCACCTTTGAGTGCCATCTTCGATGTGTTTATGAGCTGGTCAGTGATACCGCCGAGTGCGCTCACCACCACTATAACCTTTTCAGGCTGTTCCTCTACGATATGTTTCAGACTGAGGATGCTCTCTTTTGAACCTACCGATGTTCCTCCAAATTTCAGTACCTTCATGTTTTTCCTTTCTTTGTTGTCTTTGTGTTATTGCTGATACCATTCGAAGAGTTTTTTCACTCCCTCTTCTATCTCCACCTTGTGTGTCCATCCCAGTCGGTGCAATTTCTCCACATCGATGAGTTTTCTTGGAGTGCCGTCGGGTTTGGTATCGTCGAATATCACCTCTCCCTCGAATCCCACGGTCTTCACCACGAGTTCAGAGAGTTGTCTGATGGTTATTTCTTTTCCTGTGCCGACGTTGATATGACAGTTTCTTATCTCTCCGAGTGCAGGTATGGCACCTCCACGTCCTACGCTGTTATTGCGGTCCACATCTCCTGTAGTTGATGTGCCGAGGAACACCGATGAGTAGTTGTCGATGCCTATGATATCCTTGAAATCAACGTTGAGTAGCACATGCACACTGGCGTCTGCCATATCTTCGCTCCATAGAAACTCTCTTAGCGGCCTTCCCGTGCCCCATAATGTCACTCTGTTGTTCTCAATACCGTAGTGTGAGAGCACCTTGGTTATCTCTTCCCTGCTGTGTGTGCCGTCCACGCCTTCCACAGGTCTGCTGTTTAAGTCCCTGCTGATGGCCTCCCAGTTGTCATCGTGTAGCATCTTGGCGAGATAGATTTTTCTCATTATCGCCGGCATCACGTGCGAGTTTTCCAGGTGGAAGTTGTCGTTGGGTCCATAGAGGTTAGTAGGCATCACAGCGATATAGTTGGTGCCATATTGCAGGTTATACGACTCACACATCTTCAGTCCTGCAATCTTAGCGATTGCATACTCTTCGTTGGTGTATTCGAGTGGTGAGGTGAGTAGTGCATCCTCTTTCATGGGTTGTGGTGCATTCTTAGGGTAGATGCACGTTGAGCCGAGGAAGAGCAGTTTCTTCACTCCATGACTATAAGCATTGCTGATGACGTTACATTGCATCATCATGTTCTGCATGATGAAGTCAGCGCGATAGAGTGAGTTGGCCATGATGCCCCCCACGAAGGCGGCAGCGAGCACCACAGCTTCAGGCTGTTCCTCATCGAAGAAATCCTTTACAGCCCTTTGGTCGGTGAGGTCGAGCTCTTTGTGAGTGCGCCCCACAAGGTTATGATATCCCCTTTGCTGCAGGTTGTTCCATATAGCAGACCCCACGAGTCCTCGGTGTCCTGCCACATATATCTTTGATGATTTTTGCAATACGCTCATTTTGTTACGGTTATTCTTCGCTTTGTGTTTTGATAAAGAGTTTCTTCACGAATTTCATATCGTGTTCCACCATTATTTTAACTAATTCTTGGAACGAAGTTTTTGTGGGGTTCCATCCCAACTTTTTCTTTGCTTTTTCGGGGTTTCCGAGCAGCTGTTCCACCTCTGCCGGACGGAAATATTTGGGGTCCACCTCAACAATCACCTTTCCTGTGTTCTTGTCATATCCTTTTTCCTCTACGCCTTCGCCTTTCCATTCGAGTTCTATGCCCACTTCTTTGAATGCGCGGGTAGCAAACTCTCTCACGGTGTGATATTCACCTGTTGCTATCACGAAGTCGTCGGGTTCTTGCTGTTGCAGTATGAGCCACATACATTCCACATAGTCTTTGGCGTAGCCCCAGTCGCGCAGTGCGTTGAGGTTGCCGAGATACAGTTTCTCCTGATATCCCTGTGCAATGCGTGCGGCGGCGAGCGTAATCTTTCTTGTCACGAAATTCTCTCCTCGTCTTTCGCTCTCATGGTTGAAGAGTATGCCGTTGCAGCAGTACATACCATACGACTCGCGATAGTTCTTCATTATCCAAAAGCCGTAGAGCTTAGCCACGGAGTAGGGTGAGCGTGGATAGAATGGTGTGGTCTCAGTCTGTGGCACCTCCTGCACTTTTCCGTAGAGCTCTGATGTTGATGCCTGATAGATGCGACAACTCTTCTCCAGTCCGCAGATGCGTACCGCCTCGAGCAGTCGGAGTACGCCTACGGCATCGGTATCGGCGGTATATTCGGGCACATCAAACGACACCTTCACATGACTCTGTGCGGCGAGGTTATATATTTCCGTCGGTTTCGTCTCACCGATGATTCTTATGAGTGATGAGGAGTCGGTCATGTCTGCCCAATGTAGGTTGACGAGTCGTGCCTTCTTCATGTCTCTCACCCATTCGTCGAGATAGAGATGTTCTATCCTTCCCGTGTTAAACGATGATGAGCGTCTTAGCAGACCATGCACCTCATAGCCTTTGCTGATAAGTAACTCGGCGAGATAAGAGCCGTCTTGTCCTGTGATACCGGTGATGAGTGCCACCTTTTTATTTTGCGTTGCGTTGTCCATATCTTGTGTCTTATGTTTTATATACTTATAAATATTACAATGTGTTATTCTCCAGCAAAGAGTTTGATGCGCTGTTCCTCCTGCAGTTTGCAGATGAGCAGAGTGTTGTCGTGTTCAGCCACGATAAATCCGTCGAGTCCCTGTATGATTACCTTTTTCTCTTCGGTGGTATGCACCATGCAGTTATGACTGTCATAGAGTTTGATGTCATTGCCTATGCAGCTGTTGCCGTAGATATCCTTCTGTATATGTTTCTGAAGAGAGCCCCATGTACCAAGGTCGCTCCATCCGAAGTCGGCAGGATGAATAAATATCTCTTCAGCCTTCTCCATGATAGCATAATCCACCGAGATATTCTCGCAGAGTGGGAACCGTTCGTCGATGAGTTGCTGCTCTTCGGGAGTCTCATAGGCGGGGAGCAGGTTTTCAAATACCTTAGCCATGGCAGGTTGATAGATGCGGAAGGCGTTGACTATGGTCTTTACGTTCCACACGAAGATGCCGGCATTCCAGAAGTAGTTGCTGCTCTTGATATATTTCTCTGCCGTGTTGCGGTCGGGTTTCTCCTTGAACGAATCGACCCTGAATATCTCTTTGTTTCTCAGCGAACTGCTGCTGAGGTCTGCCTGTATGTATCCGTAGCCCGTCTCTGGTCGTGTGGGTTTGATGCCGAGCGTCACGATGGCGTCAGTCTCGCGGGTGAAGTTGAGTGCCCCTGTCACCACACGTTTAAACTCCTCTACGTTCATCACGATATGATCGCTTGGTGTCACCACGATATTGGCCTTGGCATCTTTCTTCTTTATGCGCCAACTCACGTAGGCGATACAGGGTGCAGTGTTTCTCCTACAGGGTTCGCAGAGTATGTTGCTTTCCGGCAGTTGTGGCAACTGTTCCTTCACGATGCCTACATAGCGTTTGTTGGTCACTACCCAGATGTTTTCGGGCATGATGATGTCCTCGAATCTATCTATGGTGAGTTGTAGAAGCGACTTACCTATGCCGAGCACATCGATAAACTGCTTTGGTTTCTCTTGTGTGCTCATCGGCCAGAATCGGCTTCCCACGCCGCCGGCCATGATTACTAAATGATTGCTCATAATAACTAATGTGCTACTTTATTTTTTCTTTTCTTTTCTTTTTGATGAGATATACTGCGACGGCTACGGCCATAATGGCGAGTACGGCTATCTTGATATAGTCGTAGTATTCGGTGATTTTGTCGTTCAACTGCTCTTCGGGAACGATGGAGTGCAGATAATAGCCCATGGCAGCAAGTATGCAGTTCCATGCGCCTGCTCCTATGGTGGTGTAGAGTAGGAATTTCCAAAAGTTCATCCTTGCCAGTCCTGCGGGCACTGAGATAAGTTGTCTTATCACGGGTATGAGTCTTCCGGTGAGTGTAGCCACCACGCCGTGCCTGTCGAAATACTGTTCGCTCCGCTCCACCTTTTCCTCGTTGAGCAGACACATCTTCCCCCATCGGCTTCGTGCAAAGCGATAGATGATAGGTCGGCCCAGGTAATAGGCTGCCACATAGTTGATGATAGCTCCGAGATCGGCTCCCAGAGTAGCAAAGAACACCACGAGCACCACGTTCTGATATCCTGCGGCAGCATGATAGGCAGCTGGTGCCACCACCACTTCCGATGGGAAGGGAATCACCGTACTTTCCAGCAGCATGAGGAAGAGGATGGTGGGATAGTTGAGATGATTGAGAAGCGTGTTGATCATTCGTCGTCTGTGTTGAGTTGCGATATTATATATGAATAATAATCTTCAGGCATCAGGTTGTCAGGGAATAGAGGGCCCAGCAGCTCCTGTGTTTGCTTGGGGTCGCTCTCTATGGAGCGCTGGAGATAGTCAAGAAACAACTGTTCATCCTTTATCTCCCAGTATAAGAGTGCGAGGTAGGGATTGATGGCAGCCGCACTATAGCGCCCTTTTATCTCATCGATGATGCGGTAAGCCTCCTCCTCGTCGCCGTTTGTCATGAGCAGGAAAGCCCATCTAAAACGAGGGTCGAGCTCGTCGTCGCAATAGCTGAGATGCTCCTCAAACCGGCACCTTGCCTCCTCCTTCCTTCCCTCTCTTATCAGCTGTCGGCTCTCAGCATAAGTCAGTTCCTGTCTGATGCTACGTAGCAACTGTTTGTTGTCGAGGTCGGTGCTGAGCGTTTCGTCGAGCGCATCATTGAGATGCTCGATGGCCTGTGGATATTGCTCTAAGTTGTTGAGAATCATTCCGTAGTAGAGTAGCGAACAGGCATCGTTGGGCACCAGTTCGAGATAACGTTCATACCACAGTTTCGCCTCCTTCATGTTATCAAGCTTAAAGAGAGCGTTGGCTTTGGCGCAGATGGCGTCGGCAAGGTCAGGATTGATGGCGATGGCAAATTCCGCACTCGACAATGCTTCCTCGTTGTCGTCGAGCATGTTTTGTGTGTTGGCCAACAGCGTCCACATCAACGCGTCATAGGGATTTTTATCGAGCAGCGTCATTGCCGCCTTTTTACAGTCCTGATAATTACCCATCAGAAAATTAACCTTAGCCACCATAGCCCCCACCTCCTTCGTCTCTTTGTCCTGTAGGCCGTTGAGCCATTTAAACACCATCTTGGGCTTTGCGTAGGTGAAATAGATTTCGGCGATGTCTATAGCGCCGTGGTCTTTCTCGTCGTCGGGAAGCATGTCATAGAAGCGGTTGAAGACCCGTTCAGCATCATCCGTCTTATCCTGTGCGAGATAGAGTTCTCCCACGGCGAGCAAATATTCGGGGTCAGTCCTATCCACCACTCGGCTCAGTATCTGTTTTGCTTCGTTGAGGTCGTTTCTTGCGATGGCTTCCCTGAAAAGGAATATGTTTGGCAGCGTGGCGTGAGGGAATCGCTGGCACGCTTCATCAATGAGTAGCATCGCCTTTGCCTTCTCGCCTATGAAGTTGAAGTAGTCAGCAATATCTATCAGCTCCTCCACGTCGAAGAAGAGCGGATGTCCGTTGCTTTCAGCCTCTTCATATCTGAGATAGAGGAGCTGAAACTCCTTGCTGTCGAAAAACTCGTCGCCTGTTTTCTTCATTTATTTTGTTTTGCCCAAGTGTCTTTCAGTCCCACTGTTCTGTTGAACACTAGGTGTTCGGGAGTGGTGTCGGCATCGGGAGTGAAATATCCTATGCGCTGAAACTGCAGAAAGTCGCCAGCCTTCATCTCCGCCGCATACTCCTCCACGTAGCAGTTCTTCAATACGGTGAGTGATGTTGGGTTAAGCAGTTCGCGGAAGTCGCGTTCGTCGGCACCGGGGTTCTCCACACTGAAGAGTCGGTCGTAGAGACGTACCTCCGCCTGTCGGCAGTGAGCGGTGCTCACCCAGTGGAGCGTACCCTTCACCTTTCTGTTGGCACCCTCCATGCCGCTCTTGCTTGTCGGGTCATATTCGGCATATATCTCTTCCACGTTGCCCTCGCCATCCTTCTTACATCCCGTGCATTTGATGATATATGCGTTTTTCAGTCGCACCTCCCTGTCGGGCGACAGACGGAAGAATTTCTTCGGAGCCTCCTCCATAAAGTCGTCGCGCTCTATCCACAGTTCCCTGCTGAAGGTGATGAGGTGAGAGCCGTCAGCCTCGTTCTCGGGGTTGTTGATAGCCTCAAGATCCTCTGTCTGTCCTTCGGGATAGTTGGTGATGATGAGTTTCACAGGGTTGAGTACCGCCGATACGCGGCAGGAGCGAGCGTTGAGGTCTTCTCTCACGGCAGCCTCGAGAAGGGCATAGTCGTTCAAGGCGTCAAACTTCGTATAACCTATCATCTTGATAAAGTTTCTGATGCTCTGTGCCGAATAGCCTCTGCGGCGCATGCCGCACACCGTTGGCATACGAGGGTCGTCCCATCCGCTCACCAGCTTCTCGTTGACTAAGGCGAGCAACTTCCTCTTCGACATCACGGTATAGGTGAGGTTGAGGCGGTTAAACTCTATCTGTCGGGGGCGGTTATCGTGCAGGTTGTCGCCTTCGCCGCGCATCACTTTGAGCAAGTCAACCAACTTGTCGTAGAGAGGACGGTGGGGCACAAACTCGAGCGTGCATATCGAGTGCGTCACGCCCTCGAAGTAGTCGCTCTGCCCATGAGCAAAGTCATACATCGGGTAAGCATGCCATTTTGTACCCGTGCGGTGGTGAGGCGTGTGGATGATGCGGTAGATTACCGGGTCGCGGAAGTGCATGTTATCGCTCGTCATGTCGAGCTTTGCACGAAGCACCATCGACCCTTCCACTGCTTCAGCGGTGTTCATGTGTTTAAACAGAGCCAGACTCTCCTCTATCGGCCTGTTGCGGAAAGGACTCTCCTGTCCCGGTGTTGATGGAGTACCCTTCTGTGCGGCTATCTCTTCCGATGTCTGCTCATCGACATACGCCAGATCGTTCTCTATCATCCATATAGCGAGGTCCCACAGCTGTTGGAAGTAGTCGGAGGCGTAATAGACGTTAGCCCATGAGAAGCCGAGCCATTTGATGTCCTCCATGATCGCATCCACATATTCTGTGTCTTCCTTCGAAGGGTTAGTGTCGTCGAAACGCAGGTTGCAGATACCGCCATATTTCTCCGCCGCGCCGAAGTCCATACATATAGCCTTAGCGTGTCCGATATGAATATATCCATTAGGTTCCGGAGGGAATCGCGTCTGTATTCTTCCTGCGTTTTTCCCCTCTTGGAGGTCAGCCTCAATGAGCTGTTCCACAAAACTATTTGATTTTCTCTCTTCTGTAGAGTTGTTGGTTATCTCCGCCATATCAAGTGATGTTTAGTTGGTTTTATACTCTTTAAATTGCAAAGATAACGAATAACTATGAAAAACAACAATTCTACCCCATTTTTTTTTATGAACATGCAGCCATCACACCATCGATGGCGAGTTTTTCAGTATTCTATACGGTAAGCAATATTAGGGAAAGTGAGCGATGTGTATTCCTTTCCACCGAG
The DNA here is from genome assembly GCA_018385335.1 of Prevotella sp. GTDB lineage: Bacteria > Bacteroidota > Bacteroidia > Bacteroidales > Bacteroidaceae > Prevotella. Next base: position 310 of record JAHAZN010000066.1, on the reverse strand, counting down.
GATATTGGTGATGTAGCGTCGGTCATGACGGCTGTTGTGCCACTGTCCCTGAGCATCACGGTACTCCGACTTAAACAGGGTGGCGGTGAACATTCCATATAGACCATTCTTCAGATAGCGTTCGAGTGTGAGGTCAATGCCATAGTTCCTCGCTGCACCCTTGTTCGCGAGATATCTGTCGATGTAGAAGATGTTGTGGTTGCTGTGCGAAAGTGAATGAGAGATGGTGGGAACGTGTTAGTCCCAGGTCGTTATTGTTGAGAATTGTATTATTGGGTAGGGTAGTCTTCACGAAATACACATCGGTGTT
>JAHAZN010000062.1 GCA_018385335.1 Prevotella sp. | reverse complement strand
AAGTCATGGTTCCATGTTCTTGGGCTGCAATAAGTTGGTTGGAGCTATTAAATATAGTTCAAACTGTACGGATGGTAATTACGCCAATACTGTCAATGGCTATTTTACGTTGAAGGGAACGGTATCCAGACCCAAAAAGGTGTATGCAGAGTTTACTACTGCTGACAATACATTGACATTTAAGTTTAGTGAGGAGCCTACTTCGACGGAAGGAATAACAATATATAATATTCCCGAAAGCGGGACATCGAAACCTGATTGGTCCACTATAGCCACATCAATAAAGAAGGTTGCCTTTGATGACTCATTTGCAGATGTAAATCCTCGTACTTGCCGATATTGGTTTAGCGGATGTAGCAATCTGACAGAAATCAAGGATATTCAAAATCTAAATACATCCATAGTAACAGACATGGCATATATGTTCGATGATTGCAAGAATCTCAAATCACTTGATTTGAGTTCTTTCAACACTAATAATGTCTCTGATATGAGTCGTATGTTCTATAATTGCAGCTCACTAACTACACTTGACTTGAGCAATTTCAACACTAATAATGTCTCTAATATGAGTAGTATGTTCTATTATTGCAGTTCACTAACTACACTTAATTTGAACTCTTTCAATACTAATAATGTCTCTGATATGAGTAGTATGTTTCGTTCTTGCTTGAAACTGACAACACTTGACTTGAGCAATTTCAACACAGAAAAGGTGAAAGACATGCAATACATGTTTTGGGAATGTAAAGCGCTGGAATCTCTTGACTTGAGTTCTTTCAACACGGAGAAAATCGAAACCATGTGTGGTATGTTTAATGCTTGCGAAAATCTATCTCTACTTGACATAAGTTCTTTTAATACTAAGAATGTCTCTGATATGAGTAATATGTTTCGTTATTGCTTGAAACTGACAACACTTGACTTGAGCAATTTCAACACAGAAAAGGTGACAACAATGGATGATATGTTTTGTTTCTGTCCCATTCTCAAGACCATTTACGTATCAGACAAGTTTACGACTAATAACGTATCTTCATCTATGGAGATGTTCTATGACTGTAGCCAGCTCGTTGGAGCTATTCCCTTTAGCAGTAGCACCATAGACAAAACACATGCCAACTATAAGACAGGCTATTTCAAGACCTATTGCAAGGTGGGAGATACCAAATATGACATGTGTGGAGAGAAACTTAAAGTAGATAATCTCTCACTTTCAGACGGCGATGACTTTGTGGCTTATGTGCCTTTCACAGCAACGAACATCTCTTATACCCGCGCGGCCTCCACAGCAACATGGGGCTCCTTGTGTCTGCCCTTTGATTATACTCCCTCTGGCTTCGACGCCTACCAGCTGACGAACATGGACGAGGGGAACAGTACCATCACACTGACGCAAGTCAGCGGACAGATAGCTGCCGGCACACCTATTTTATATAAGAAGGCTGAAAAGGCAACCGACCTTGACATCAAGGCAACAGACGCAAGCATCGTCACAATGCCCGTAGAAGGGACAGCTACAGAACTGAGCAACCTCAAACTCGTGGGTACCTATCAGGAAAAGACATTCACCTCTGATGACAACAACTGCTTCATCTTGAAGAACAACCAACTGATGAATCCCGCCAAACTACTCGCCAACAGCAAGGTGAAAAAGGTAGGACTGAAGGCCTTTCGGGCCTATGTGGTCAACGAAGGCTCTACATTATCCTCTGCCAAAGCATATAACATCGCCATCTATGACGAAGCGACTTTCATCGACCAACTGAACATGATGACCACGGAGGGTGCCAAATACTACGACATGAACGGCTGCCGCACAGATGGTCTGAAGAAAGGCCTTAACATCGTGAAGAAGGGAGAGAAAACAATGAAAATTATCATCAAATAAAGAAAAAAGACATACGACAATGAAAAAGCAAGAATATATCAGACCGGAAATAGAAATGATTGAGATAGGCACCCCCGTCATGCTCGCCGTATCAAACATCAAAATGGCCACAGAAGAAGACTATAATGCTATTGAAGAAGAGGAGGTGATGGGAGACTGACCCAAAGCCTTATCAAGGAGAAGCACTATCAGCGAAGGAGGCTGCAAGCGGTTAACCACTTGCAGCCTCCTTCATTGTTTTTCCATAGGATATGGCAGCCTCATCATTATGTCTTGGCCACTCGTTTCTTCGACCCTTTGCACGCGACAAGTTGATATGCCTCGGTTATCAAAGTTTTCATGAGGGTGTCATCCAACTGTGTGTAGTAGATGTCGCTCCAGTGCTTCTTGTTCCAGTGCCATGCAGGCCTCACTCCTTCATACTGCTCACGCAACTCCTCACTGCGTTTCGGCTGTAGTTTGATAGCAAAATGAGGTTCATCGGAATAGAGATTCAGACAGAGGAAAATCTTTCCATGAATTCTGAAACAGACATTGTCATCGCCAAAAGGCATATCCTCGGTCACTTCTGCAAGAGAAAGTGCATACGCTCTAACTTCTTCTATATTCATTGTCGTGGGTTGGATTGTTATTTGCAAAGATAAACAAAATATGTCTGTTATTCTCAAATGCCCCAAAAAAAATGAATGGCGAGAAATTGTCGGGTTTATTCCAACCATGCACTTATTCTAACGGTTGAAATAATAAACCAAGTAATATTTGGAGAAATCAGGGAAAAGGATTATTTTTGCAGGGTAATGAACCTTGAAAGCATTAGTCATTGACAGAAACAGCATAGTTATGATTATTCGTATAGCCAACCCGATATATGACGCAGTGTTCAAATATCTGATGGAAGATGAACGCGTGGCCAAGACAATCCTTTCGGCACTACTCAAAAGAGAAGTGGCAGAAGTGGAAGTGCGTAAGCATGAGTACACCAATGGTACAAGAGACAAGATATCCATGTTCAGAATAGACTTTGGAGCAAAAGTCAGACAGGATGATGGTAGTCTCAAATTGGTACTCATCGAATTGCAAAAAACATGGTTAGAAACAGAAACTCTGAGGTTCAGACAATACCTCGGCACACAATATGCCAACCCTGACAATATTCTCAAAGATGACAATCCTAACGGTTACGGAATACCGATGATTACGGTATACCTTTTAGGACATAGAGTTGGAGATATTGAAGAGCCCGTGTTGTATGTAAGGCACAAATCCTATGATTATGACGGGAAGGAGGTGACGAAAGGACTACCCGATCCCTTTGTTGAGAGCCTTGTGCACGACAGCATCATCGTTCAGATACCTTTGCTCCATGGACATGTCAACAACCGGTTGGTGGAAGTACTCAGCGTCTTCGACCAAACAAACAAGGACAAACATAACAGGCAGGTTCTAAATATTAACGAAGATTGTTATGCAGATGATTCAGAGATGAAACACATACTGCATAGGCTGTTGACTGCTGCCTCCGATGCTAAACTTAGACAGGATATGAATGTAGAAGACGAGTATTTCTCTGCTATTGAGAACAGAGATACGGCAATCATGATGAGAGACAAAAGAATTGCGCAACAGGAGGAGCAATTGACTCAACAAGAAGAACAATTGACTCAACAAGGAGAACAATTGGCTCAACAAGGAGAACAATTGGCTCAACAAGGAGAACAATTGGCTCAACAAGAAAAAGCATTGCTTGTTACAGCTAAAGCACTGAAGAACACTGGTATGAACATTGAACAAATAGCAAATTTAACGAATCTGCCTATTGAAAAAATTAAGGAGTTGTGAGTAATCCTTGCAATCCGAAAAGATACAAAAATGTAGTTTTATTGGGAGGTTATGTTGGGTTTTTCGTTACTAAAAAATGCAACCACAGATAAATGATATGGTTTCATTTTTATTATGTGCGCCTGATAGGACTCGAACCTACACGACCGAAATCACCAGATCCTAAGTCTGGCGCGTCTACCAATTTCGCCACAGGCGCAAAAGCGGTGCAAAGATAATGGTTTTATTTTAAACGACCAAAAAGAGAAGGAGAAAAAGGTTCTTCTTTATCCCAAATTGGTTATTAGCGTTATGATGATAACAACTCTTGTTTTTGAACAGATGTCTCTACGTTTTGAGAGCGCAATGGGGTTCCATTGTAACCGAAAAACGGAAAGGCAGATGACAAAAAGAACGTTTTCGTTAAGCCAGATGAGCAATGATGAGCTTGCTCAGTCATTGCCATGGCGAGAAAACGAAGGATGAAATCCAAAGTTTGTTTGCGCATAATAGCCTAATGGCCGATTTGGGTTTAATCGAGTAGCCTCTCATGGACCCGGGTCCATGAGAGGCTACTTGATTGATAGGGAGATGGATAGGAATTACACCCCAAGCCTTTTTCTTAATAGAAGAGAGATTTCCTCCGTCAACGATTCAATTTCCTCTTTGTCTAAACAAGACAAAGACGGATGGGCGATATTCTGCTGACCATGATGATAAACTTTTGCAAGGAAATCATAATCGAGTACCTCACTGATAAGCAATAACAAGTCTACGTCAATACTCTTCTTAGCGAAGAGATTATATAAAGAGGTACGCGAACAATTGATGCGTCGGGCAAACTCCGAATGAGACATTCCCAATTCATCCACCCGTCGCTTTATCACTTCTCCAATAAATACTTTCTGATTACTGTATTGTTTCATCATTATCCATATTATGGCTGCAAAGTTAAAAACAATTACCATAATAGAAAAAGAATCTGTCCAGGAATAACACACCACTGTCTGATTATCTGACACCCTATCAGACTAAAACTAATGTTTAAAACCTTATCTTTGCCTACAACATTATCTTGTTTAACTCATATTTAAAATTACTACAACATGAAAATACTATTTCTTTTGATGGCTATGGCATTGCCAGTGTGCTTGTTTACTGCTTGTGGCAGCGATGATGACGGTGATGGAGATACAGGAGGCGGAGGAAATTCCGGTGGCGGCAGCACGTCCACGTCAAGTTCAGTGACTGAGATTACCGGAACTGATGGGTCGAAAGTGAGACTGAGCAGTGATTTTAGTTGTAGCTACACGTATGACGAGAAAGGTAACCTGATTGCTATCGTTAATAAACATTCAGATACTACATACCCTGTAAGCTATAATCCCTTCAAGATCACCATGGAAGACGGCAATCAAAGTGAAACAATGACTGCTGAGTTCAACAAAAAAGGCTACATCAGCAAATTGAAAGATGTTGCTATAGTAAAAGACGAGTACAGTCAAACAAGCTTTGAAGATATTGCATATTTCACCTACGATAATGATAGCCATTTGACAAAAATCACAGGAACGAGAACGAAAAAAGAAACGTATCAAGGTCAAAGCTACACCTCCAAATCAGAATATTCAGAAAGCTATACTTGGAACAATGGTCTGCTCACTAAAATAGTCACTGAATATAGTAAATCGGGAGGTGCGAAGAAAGACGTAGAAACAATAACATATACCTACGAGGGAGGCTATCGTAATAATTGTTTCCAGTACACATTTGCTTATAATTGCTCTTCATATGGTATATTCCAAAGGCTTGGTTTCTGTGGAAAAGGTTCTTCTGAACTTCCTAAAACGGTCTCTACCTATTATTCCAATGGTGAGGGAGAAACTGAAAATGTATGCACCGAAGCTTACACATATACATTTAATAACAATGGTACAGTAAAAGAGGAGACAGTTAGCTATCCTGACACTGACTATCAAGACTATTATAATCTTTACAGATTCACTTACACGAATGAGGCAGCCAACGAGGCAGAATCAGCTGCTAAGTTCCACAATTCAACATTTGAAAAGAAGACGAGCAGCCTTCTGCCCCTCTTCTCCTCAAAGAGACTGAACAGGAACAGACAGAAGTAATGACTGCCTACTGACAAAAGGAAAGCTAATAAATAACAGCAAGGGTCGCATCATGCCAAAGAGCATGGATGCGACCTTTTTTTGAGTTCGTATAAAAGTTTATATTTAAGAGGTTTCCGATCGTCCACATCACCTGGTGTTATCATAAAGTTGAGCTCAGGAAATAGATGGCGCATATGCTTACATACCTTTTCGAGATAGAAATGCTTCAGGCAGCGATACCCTGATGAATGAAAGAGAATCATTATCACCATGATTTCCGCCTTTGACATGCGGCTTTCACGGTGATATTTGCGCTTTCTTTCTGCCTTAAACGTATATTTGCCATCTGTGCATCAAAAACTTTGCAGAAATCAACTGCAATACAGAAAATTTCAGTTACTTTGTAAACGAATTAAAGAAAAGAATGGCAAAGAATACGAACATACAAGTCGTTGAAAACTTAACGGATAATTTCCGTGGTTATGCAGCATTGCTTCGTAAAATCAAACAAAGGGTGCAGGTTGCCCAGCAACGGGCGATTTATGCCGCCAACGAAGAAATGCTCCGAATGTATTGGGATATTGGAGGTATGTTGCAGCAAAGTCAAGATGCAGATGGTTGGGGCAAGAAAACCTTGCAACGCTTGTCCGTGGACTTGAAAAACGATTATTCCGAAATAAAGGGTTTTTCTGTGCGCAATATGCAGTGTATGATACAGTTCTTCAACGAATACAATCAAGAACTTACGATGGTGAAAGGTGCTGATTCTTCAATTGCGCAATCAATGATTGCGCAATTAGGGGAATATAACTTTTCCCTCCCTATCAAGCATTTGGGCTGGACACATAACCTGATACTCTTACAACAAGTCAAAGATATTCGCGCACGGTATTGGTATATGGTGCAAAGTATTACATCGCATTGGAATACACGCTATCTGCAAGAAGCCATCAAACTTGATGATTACGGCAAGCATGGTGCATTGGCAAACAATTTCGCTGAGACTCTGCCTGCACCCGAAGCAAGCGATGTAAAATCCATGCTAAAAGACCCGTATATCTTTGATATGCTGACTTTCGCCGATCAATACAATGAGCGTGACGTGGAAATCGGTTTGGTTAATCATGTAGAGAAATTTCTTGTAGAAATGGGTGCCGGTTTTGCCTTTATGGGGCGACAGTACCATATCGAGGTGTCAGGAGATGATTACTACATTGACATATTGATGTACAATGCATTTCTGCATCGTTATCTAGTAATTGAGTTAAAAGATACGGAGTTTATGCCGGAATATATCGGCAAACTGAATTTTTACTGTTCCGCGGTAGATGACATCCTTTGCCGTGAGGGAGATAACCGAACCATCGGACTGCTGCTCTGCAAGACTAAAGACCGCATCAAGGCTGAATATGCCCTGCGTGATATTCAGAAGCCAATCGGCATATCCGACTACGAATTAGGACAAGCCTTGCCGAAAGACTTCCGTGGTAGCCTGCCAACGATTGAAGAGATTGAGAAAGAATTGGAATCTGATAACGAATAAACAAAACTAAGGTAATGAATAAGATACATTTAATAACTATTTACCATTGTTTTACCTCATTATCGGCATGGGCGCAACACATTACGGAAACAAAGCATGCAAGCAGCCTTCTGCCCCTCTTCTCCTCAAAGAGACTGCACAGGAACAGACAGAAGTAATGCCTGCTGACTGACAACGGAACAGCAGATAAATAACGTCAAGGGTCGCATCATGCACAACGGCATTGATGCGACCTTTGTCGTTAGTTTTATCGGATTGGATGAAGAAAATGCAGACTTTCGCCCCAAAAGTGGGTTAAAAAAGTGAGTTTTGGCGGGAAAGTATGCAATTGCGTACAAAAAGAATGATAGCTATGTACCAAAAAGTTTGAACATAGATTCAGAAGGTACCAAGCATCATGTTAAGTTTCATCGCTTCTGCCCTTCAGGATTGTAAGAAGAGTACTCTCCTATAGCTGAAATACGCGCTAAAAAAACGTCCGTCTTTCTCACGAAAAACGGACGCTGCAAAATAATAAAAATATTCGTATAATATGTAGTCAGTAAGTTCTTGACTTTATCAAGCTGCTGCTTCCTCCTCCTTGATCTTGTTGCCAAGAGTGAGGTAAGCAATAGGAGCAGCCACAAAGATAGATGAGAGCGTACCGAAGACCACACCAAGAATCATCGCAAACGAGAAGCTGCGGATGCTATCACCTCCAAGGAAGAAGATGCAGAGCAACACGAGGAGCGTCGTCAATGAGGTGTTGATGGTACGGGCCAAGGTCTGATTCAACGAGTCGTTGAACAGACGCTGACGGTCACGCTTTCCAAAGAGCTGGATGTTCTCACGCACACGGTCGAACACCACCACCTTATCGTTGATAGAGTAACCAATCACCGTCAGGATAGCACCGATGAAGGTCTGGTCGATCTCCAATGTCATGGGCACCCATCCCCACAAGGCAGAATAGCAACCAATCACTATCAGGGTATCGAAGAACAATGCAACGATGGAACCTACGGAGAAGGCAACATTGTGGAAACGGACAAGGATGTAGATGAAGATGGCCACAAGGGCGAAGATCACACTGATGATAGCACCATAGGTGATGTCTTTAGCCACCGAAGGACCAACCTTCGTACTGCTGATGATAGAGCCACCATCACGCACATCTGGGTTCTTAAAGGCTTCTACATTGGACTGTGTAATCATACCAGCCTCCTTCATTGTATTGTAAAGGATGGTCTCAGCCTTGTCGTCCACAGTGGGATCGTTGGACTCAATATCCCAGTTGGTAGATACACGCACCGTCTTTCCTTCTGTACCGAGGGCAATGACAGTGGTGTTGGCTGGCTGACCGGCGTTCTCACCCATCGTGTTGATAAAGGCATTATTGAGCACGTTGCGCACATCCTCAGCAGCCACTTCCTTGTCGAGCGTCACAACATAGTTGCGACCACCGGTGAAGTCGATGCTCTTGCTCAAGCCACGCACACCGAGACAAACCAAGAAGAGTACGGCAGCCACTCCCCAAACAGTGAAGCTCTTGCGATATGCACCCATGAAGTTGAACTTAGTGTTCTGCATCATGTTGCGAGACAAGGCGGTGCTGAAAGTAAGGTTGAGCCACTTGTCCTTCTTCATGCGGTTCTCGTAAACGATGCGAGTGAGATAAACAGCGGTGAAGAACGAGCAGCAGATACCGATGATGAGCGTGGTGGCGAAACCACGTATAGGACCGGTACCGAAGACATAGAGGATGATACCCGTGAGGATAGAAGTGAGGTTAGAGTCGAAGATAGCTGAGAAGGCGTTAGAATAACCCTTCTTCAGTGCTTCCTTTACATTCAGACCTGCGCGGAGTTCCTCCTTGGTACGCTCATAGATAAGCACGTTGGCATCGACGGCCATACCGAGGGTAAGCACGATACCCGCTATACCGGGCATGGTCAATGCGGCTTGGAAGGAGGTGAGAATACCCAAAGTGAAGAAGAGGTTGAGCAACAGAGCACAGTCGGCCACCAAACCGGGCACGACATTATAGAGCACAACCATGAAGATAGCCAGGAGGACGAAAGCCAGGATGAATGAATAGAATCCCTGCTTGATAGACTGAGCACCGAGCGAAGGACCTACCACCTCTTCCTGAACGATACGTGTAGGAGCAGGCATCTTACCTGAATTGAGCGTGTTGGCCAAGTCCTTGGTATCCTCGATGGTGAAGTTACCCGTAATCTGTGAATTACCACCGGCAATCTCGCCATTCACGCGAGGTGCACTGTAAACCGAGCCGTCGAGCACGATAGCTACAGCTCGACCGATATTCATCTTTGTGAGCTGAGCCCAACGGCGAGCACCATCGCTGTTCATCTGCATAGACACACAGGGATGACCCATCTGATCGAACTCGTCCTTAGCTGTGGTAATCACATCACCCTCTAACGGAGCACGTCCTGAAGGCTCTGTCACCTTGATGGCATGGAGTTCATAGACATCAGCCTTGGTAGAGATTTCAGAAGGTTTGGCACTCCACAGCAGTTTGCAGTCGGCAGGAATCACCTGACGGGCTACGTCAGAATAGATCACCTTGTTCACAGCAGCAGTATCGCGAGCCAGCGCATAGCCAAGGAGACTGAGGCTCTGCCCCTGTACGGGCTGGAACACAGAGAAGAGAGGGTTCTGCTTCTTGATGAGTTCCTCGTCCTTGCCGGCAGACGTATTGTCCTTGGCATCCTTCTTAGCAGCGATGGCAGCAGCCAGACCTCCCTTGCCAGCCTCAACCTTAGCGGTGTCGGCAGCTACTGAATCGGCAGCAGCGACTGCTGTGGTGTCTGCGTCAGTGCCCATGATAGCATATTTCTGATTGAGCTGTGCGAGAGCAGGGATAATCTCCTGACTGTTATAGGTCTCCCAGAACTCAAGGTTGGCACTTCCCTGGAGGAGTTTACGCACACGCTCGGGCTCCTTAATACCAGGCATCTCCACCATGATGCGACCATCACGGCCTTCGAGCTTCTGGATGTTGGGCTGAACGACACCAAACTTATCAATACGGTTGCGCACCACATTGAAAGAGTTATCTACAGCCGACTGCACCTCAGCGCGGAGCGCATTCTCTACCTCGCTGTCAGTGCTCTGGGTACTCACCTTGCCCTTCATCTGCTGAGTGGCAAAGATTTCGGCCAAGCGGTGACCAGGTGCATTCTTCTTGTAATACTTGATGAACAGCGAGATGAAGTCAGACTGACTTGTTTCCTCTTCCTTCTTCGCCTCTTCCATTGATTTCACGAAAGCAGCGTCCTTCTTGTAGTCGGCCAAAACTGCCACCACGTCGGGAACAGACACCTCGAGAATCACGTTCATACCGCCTTTCAGGTCGAGACCAAGACCAATCTCCATCTCACGGCACTGCTTGAATGAGTAGATGCCGAGATAAACTTTCTCGTTCATGATGGAATCCAGATACTCCTGGCCAGCTTCCTCACCCATATCAGCAGCTTTGCTCTGATAGTGATGGGTAACCACCGAGAAGGACAAGTAGAAGACGCAAACCAACACAAGTGCTGCTGCGATAAACTTTACAATTCCTTTGTTTTGCATTTTGTTTTGATATTATTTTTTGATAGTTATTTACTGATTTTCCGCATAATAGCCTGCAAATATAGGTATTTTTTTTGCATTATAAAAACTTTACTACTTATTTTCTTTGTTTTTGACTGTTTTGGGGCTTATTTTCAGCCAACAATAGATGGGATAGTGGTCGGAAGCATCGATTTTGCTATCCACTTTGCTGTTGTAGGGAACGAAATGTGAGGAACAGAAAATGTTGTCTATTCTCACATAAAACCCTTTTTGATTGTATGAGATTCCTGGTCCTCGTCCTGTCTCTACATAACAGTCGGTGAGTTCCTTGGCTATCGTCCTGCGCACATAGGAGATGGGGTTGTCGTTGAAATCTCCGCAGAGGATGATAGGGAGGTGTCGGTGTGCGCGGATATAAGCTGCTACAGAGTCGGCCTGTGGAGCTCTATCCTCCACAGCCTGAGTGAGTTTTTTGAGCAATTTCCTCGACTCCGCACGTGCCGAGTCTTTATCCACCTCACCCTTCAGCATATCCGAATATTTCTCCCTGTCGGAGAGAGAGAGATGGTTACTTTCGAGATGGTTGTTGATCACTATCACCGTATCTCCCTTTACTGATAGGAAATAGGCGACGCTGCCGTTGGCACGCGAGGTATAGTGGATGCGCTCTTTCTTTAGTATGGGATAGCGTGAATAGATGCCGATAGCATTGAAAAAGGGGGTTCTGCCAAAACGCACGGTATCGCTATAGGCATACAGACTATCCATCCTTACCTTCGCATTGCGCCAGGTATCCATATCTTCCTGAAGACATACGATATCGGCATCACACTTCACGAAATAGTCGTAAATCATGTCAAAGGCATCGTCGTAACGGGGATGACCGCTATATGCCTGCACATTATAGGAGAGCACCTTGATGGTGCCTGAGGGCGGTGTCGTCTTGACATGAATAGGGCAATAAACCTGAAGGGGTGGCAAAACAAGTAGCACTCCTATGATGGGCAACAGAGAGAGGCGGGGCTTGAAGATGAGCCAGAACACCAAAAAAGCCATGTTGACAATGAGAAACCCGGGAAATGCCAGTCCCATGCACGCCAACAGAGGGAATCGCTGCGGCGGAAGTAGGTCGGCATAGCCGGCAATCAGCATAAGGAGGATGGTGGCCACGTTGCCCCCTCCTATCATGCGTATCGTGAACGATTTGAGTTGATCAAGCATGATTGCTGTTGTCAAAGAGTTTGCGTTTCTCCTCCTTGGTCAAACTGTCATAACCTGAGCACCTTATCTTGTCTAAGATACGGTCTATCTCTTCCTGCTCTTCCTTCTTCCGGGTATTATACTCCCAGTCGGTTTCCTTCACCTCCTCATTGCGTTCCACAGTCATCTTCGTGCCGTTCTGTCCCTTCATGTGTTCGTAGTTCTTTTTCATACGGTCGAAGAAGTTGCCTGTGCCCCTATGGTCGAAAGATGAAGGATGATGGCGCCAATAACGAATCATGATATAAGCGAAGAGCATACCTCCGAGATGGGCGGTGTGCGCCACGCCATCGCCAGCCGAGCCTACAGCCATAAAGAGCTCCAACACGACGTAGAAGGTGATGAACCACTTGGCCTTGATGGGGATGGGCAGCGGAAAGATAAACATACGCTGCTCGGGGAAGAGCATACCGAAGGCGAGCAACACTCCATAAACGGCTCCCGAGGCACCTATGGTCGTCCATCCATTAAGCTGTTCTGCCAATTCTCTACCCGCGAGAAGAACGGTCATCGGACCTGCTTCTGGGTCGAAGGAAGTGACCTCGATATAGAAACTGACAAACTGGGCTATCTCCTGCAGCAGTCCCGCTCCCACTCCACAGCTGAGATAGAAGAAGAGAAACTTGCGGGCACCCCATGTCTGCTCTATCACACATCCGAACATCCACAGGGCAAACATATTGAAGAAAAGATGCTGAAAACTGCCATGCAGAAAGAGGTAGGTGAGGAACTGATAATAATGGAAGTCTTTAGCAAGAAAGAAATGCAATCCACCCCAGTCTGTGAGTTTAAAACCTCGCATCTCAAACACCCACGAAGCCAGGAAACACAGCACATTGATGATGAGCAAGTTCTTCGTTATTACAGGAATATATCGCATGTTTGTCGGTCGTTATGTATCGTACTAATAAATCTTTTTCGGGGACAAAATTACGAAAAATCTTCTTCAAACAGCAGCAAAATGAGCTTCAGAGCATTATTTTTAATGAAAAAAGCATTTTTTTCCACTTTTTTGTTTGTTCTTTTGATAGTTTCAATTATATTTGCGGATGAAATAACTGAAACATAAATTACTTCACTAATATTTTAATCTCAAACAAATTATGAACAAGACAGAATTGATTAACAAGATTGCAGCTGAGGCTGGTCTTTCCAAAGCAGATGCCAAGAAGGCGCTCGATGCTACTGTAACAGCTATCAAGGATGCTCTCGCAGCCGGTGACAAAGTTGCTTTGATCGGTTTCGGTACATTCAGTGTTAAGGAGCGTCCCGCACGCGAGGCTATCAATCTCCAGACCAAGGAGAAGATCAGCGTTGCTGCCAAGAAAGTCGCTAAGTTCAAAGCAGGTGCCGAGCTCGATGCCGCTGTGAACAAATAAATCCAACCCTACATAATAGCCGGGATGCCTCTCTTGAGAGAGAAGCATCCCGGCTATATGTATCTAAGAGATTTTTTTCCTACTAATAATTATCATTTGGGCAATATTGGTATGGTTCGCCCTAACAAAGTAGATTCTGGAGAAATTATCATCCCCCTATGGGTCGTCACTAACACCAACGACCGATAGGGAGAGATATTATTTACTTAGGCTGCTTGCCGATATAAGCCAGGATACCGCCATCGACATAGAGCACATGTCCGTTGACAGCATCTGAAGCATGAGAGGCAAGGAACACTGCCGGTCCACCCAACTCTGAGGGGTCGAGCCAACGGCCTGCCGGTGTCTTAGCACAGATGAAGGAGTCGAAAGGATGACGACTGCCATCGGCCTGACGCTCACGCAGGGGTGCTGTCTGTGGAGTGGCGATATAACCCGGACCAATGCCGTTACACTGAATGTTATACTCACCATATTCAGAGCATATGTTGCGGGTGAGCATCTTCAGGCCACCCTTAGCTGCTGCATAGGCAGAAACGGTCTCACGTCCCAGTTCGCTCATCATAGAGCAGATGTTGATAATCTTTCCCTCGCGGCGCTCCATCATCTCGGGCAGCACTGCAGAAGAAACGATAAATGGTCCTACGAGATCGATATCTATCACCTGCTGGAACTCCTCACGCTTCATCTCGTGCATGGGGATACGCTTGATGATACCGGCATTGTTGACCAAGATATCAATCTGTCCCACCTCAGCGTGAATCTTCTCCACGAGTGCCTTCACATCGTCTTCCTTCGTCACGTCACACACATAACCTTTCACGTTCTCGATGCCGGCCTCCTTGTAGTTGGCCAGTCCGCGCTCCAAGGCAGCCTCGTTGATATCGTTGAAGATGATGGTCTTTACTCCGGCCTCAACAAAAGCCTTGGCAATGTTGAAACCGATACCGTATGACGCTCCGGTAATCCAAGCGTTCTTTCCTTCCAATGAAAATAGATTAGTCATGTCTTTAAAATTACTTAGTTTGTTATTTCAAGTCTGTTATCTTCGAGAAATCCTGATCGCCATAGTCTAGGTTCTCGCCTCCCATACCCCATATAAAGGTGTAGTTGTGTGTAGCTGCGGCGCTGTGGATGCTCCACTCGGGTGAGAGCACTGCCTGGTCGCCCTTCATCCATATATGGCGGGTCTCATCTACCTCACCCATGAAATGACATACGGCCTGGTCGGCGGGCACCTCGAAATAGAAATAGGCTTCCATACGACGGCTGTGTACGTGAGCGGGCATGGTGTTCCACACACTGCCGGTGGCCAGCTCTGTCATACCCATCTGCAACTGACAGGTAGGCAGCACCTGATTGACAATCATCTTGTTGATATTGCGCTCGTTGCTCATCTCCAATGATCCCATGTGGGCTACGACTGCATCGGCCTTGGTAATCTTCTTGCAGGGATAAGCTGCATGGGCAGTGCATGAGTTGAAATAGAACTTAGCAGGATGAGCACTGTCCTTAGAGGCAAACACCACATCACGGTCGCCACGTCCGATATACAGAGCTTCCTTGAAAGCCAGAGTAAAGGTCTCATCACCCACTGTAACAACACCCTCACCCTCGCCTACGTTGAAGATACCTATCTCGCGACGTGTGGTGAAGAAGTCGGCCTTCAGAGGGTCGATAGCTTCGAGCTTCAGCGCTTCGTTCACAGGCATGGCACCGCCCACCACCATACGGTCATACATGGAGTAAACCATGTTCACCTCGTCGGCGGCAAACACTTTCTCTATCAAGAAATCACGACGGATGCGCGTCGTGTCATACTGCTTGGCATCCTCCGGATGGGCAGCATAGCGAATTTCGTAATTGGTTTTCATTTCGTACTATTGAGTTTTAATTGATTAGTTGGATGCAAAGATATATTTTTTTCAACAAGTTACCTAATAATTCGGTTACAACTTTGCTGTTTACCTAATTGTTTAATAAAAAAAATGCTGAATACATCACTGTAGTCAGCATTTCTCATTCTGTGTTGGACCAACGGGACTCGAACCCATAATGACAGAACCAAAACCTGTAGTGTTACCATTACACCATGGTCCAATACCCATTAAGAACGGTGCAAAGGTAGGAAGAAAATGGCAAACAGCCAAATTTTTCCTACCTTTTTTGTCTGTATGTCATTAGCTATCCACACTTGGTATGTTGAGGAGATTCACCAATACGCTTATCCATCCGTTATCTCACGGTGATGAGATAATAGTTTTTCTTTCCTCGCTGCAGCAGCAGATACTTGCCGTCTATCAGGTCGTCGGCTGTGATCTCACGGTCAAAGGCATTGAGTTTCTCTTTGTTGAGCGACACACCTCCGCCTTGTACGAGCTTTCTCATCTCGCCCTTGCTGGCAAACACGGGAGCATCCTGGGTAAAGAGCTCCACTGCAGGCTGACCTATGCGGTCGCGGCTCACCTCATACTGGGGCACACCCTCGAAAATATCCAAGAAGGTCTGTTCATCGAGTTTGAGCAGGCTGTCCTTTGTTGATTTTCCGAAGAGGATGTTGCTGGCCTCAATCGCCATATCAAGGGCTTCACGTGAATGAACCAACACCGTCACTTCTTCGGCCAAACGTTTCTGAAGCACACGGCGACCCGGGTCTTGTTGGTGTTCCTCTATCAAGTCGTCTATCACCTCTTTCTCCAAACTGGTGAAAATCTTGATATAGCGGGCAGCATCATCATCGCTCACGTTGAGCCAGAACTGATAGAACTTGTAAGGTGTAGTGCGCTTGGCATCGAGCCAGATGTTGCCACTCTCTGTCTTACCAAACTTCTTGCCATCGGCCTTGGTGATAAGCGGACAGGTGAGGGCAAAAGTCTCCACCTCATTGCCCAAGGTGCGGCGAATGAGTTCAGTGCCGGTGGTCATATTTCCCCACTGGTCGTTGCCTCCTAACTGGAGCTTGCATCCTTTGTGCTGATAGAGATAGAGGAAGTCGTAGCCCTGGAGCAGCTGGTAGGTAAACTCGGTAAAGGAGAGTCCGTCGCGGGCAGTACCATTGAGTCGCTGCTGCACGCTCTCCTTAGCCATCATATAGTTGACGGTGATGTGTTTTCCCACCTCACGGGCAAAGTCGAGGAAAGTGAAATTCTTCATCCAGTCATAGTTGTTCACCATCTCGGCAGCATTGGGTTCCTTACTGTCGAAATCGAGGAACTTAGCCACCTGCTGCTTGATACACTCCTGATTGTGGCGGAGGGTCTCGTCGTTGAGGAGGTTACGCTCCTGACTCTTTCCCGAGGGGTCACCAATCATACCCGTTGCTCCTCCCACGAGGATGATAGGCTTATGTCCACAGCGTTGGAGGTGACGTAACATCATAATACCACAGAGGTGACCGATATGCAGGGAGTCGGCCGTAGGGTCGGTTCCTAAGTAAGCAGTCACCATCTCCTTCTGCAGGAGTTCTTCTGTTCCAGGCATGATCTGTGCGAGCATGCCACGCCATTTCAGCTCTTCTACAAAGTTTTTTATCATTGTCTTATCAATTTTTGTCCTATCTTTTCTTGTTTTCTTTCTCTCCTTCCACTGCTCTTCTCCTCTTCCGTGTGTCCCACATTATTCTTATGTTCATGGCACCGGGTCGTAGCCACTTCCTCCCCAGGGATGACACCTCAGCAATCGTCTCACGGCAAGCCATAGTCCCTTGAAAGGTCCATGCTTAAGGAGTGCCTGTCGTGCATACTCCGAACAGGTGGGGGTAAACCGGCAGGAGGGCGGCGTGAAGGGGGAGATACATCGCTGATAAAACAGGATGGGCAGAGAGAGGAGAAACACGCTGATACGCCTCAACAGTGTGATGATATCTTGAAGTGCCTTCATCAGAAAGGATTTTTCTCTGCTATTCGGGCAAGCAGCTTCTCTACAGCTTCCTTCACCCTGGCAGAAGGATAGTTCTCATTGGTCAACCAGATGAAAGCCATCACCAGACGCTTCTCGCTGTGGGCATCCATCGTCTCCATCACCACATGTTTAGTGAGTCGGTAAGCCTCTCTTATCTGTCGTTTCACACGGTTACGGTCAACAGCATGTTTGAAATGCCTCTTCGATACGCTGACGAGCACTTGTGCAGGCTCCTCGCCCTCTGCTCTGTCTGTTTAGAGATAGACCACACGCAGGGGGAAGGCAACGACAGACTTGCTATTGCCACTCTGAAAGAGCGCATCCATCAGTTTCCTGCTCACCACACGCTCCTTCTTGCTGAATGTGGTTGTCGAAGTTCGCATATCAGTCTTTGTCGTGCTCCAGGAGATAATGGAGCAAAGCGCCTGTCATCGAAGGATATTTCTCCGATGGGGCTTCAAGGTCGAGGCGCAGGCCGGCATCCTTCACTGCCTTAGCGGTAGAGGGACCGAAAGTGGCTATCGCCAACTCGCCCTGATTGAAGTTGGGGAAGTTTTTGATGAGGGAGTTCACTCCTGCCGGACTGAAGAAGACCAGCATGTCATAGTCGAAGTCTTTCACCTCTTCGGGAGTGAAATCGTTGCTCACCGTGCGATACATCACGCACTCTGTATGATTGAGTTTCTTGCTATCCAGGAGATTCTTCACCGTATCGTTGTGCACGTCACTCATTGGCACGAGATAACGCTCGTTCTTGTGCTTCACCATGTGAGGCAGAAGGTCGTCAATCTTTCCTGTAGAACCAAAGAAGACCTTGCGCTTGCGGTATTGCACATATTTCTGGATGTAATGAGATACGGTCTCTGTCACACAGAAATACTTCATGTCCTCAGGAATAGCCACACGCAACTCTTTTGCCAACATAAAGAAATGGTCAATGGCATGACGCGAGGTAAACACGATAGCTGTATAGTCGAGGATGTTCACCTTCTGCTGACGAAACTCCTTAGATGTAAGTTCTTCTACCTTGATAAATGGGCGGAACACCAGTTCTACACCACATTTCTCCGCTATGTCAAAATAGGGCGATTTCTCACTCGATGGCTTAGGCTGTGACACCAGAATCTTCTTGATCATTTTGCTCTCAATAATTTACTTTCAAATAGTGGCTGAAAAACAGCAGTCCACCCCACAGAAAAACGAGGGGTACGATTTCGAGGGCACAAAAGTACAAAATTATTTGCAAAATAGCCCCTAAACGCTTAAAAAAGATAGCAAAACACTTATAAAACAGCAGTATTTTTACTATTATCAGCAGGAAAATAAGGAAAACGTTTGCATTCTGTATCGACAAGTCGAAATATACCTGCAACATCACGACAGGTGTCACCATCGCTCCTCCCAACGCTAAAATGAAGAGTTGGGAGCGCACCCAAGCATAGTGCTGATGCTGGGTGAAGAACACGCTGTCAACAAAGGCATACAACAGATATTTCACCACGAGATAGGTCATCAGCAGTGCGAAGGAAAGGGCCATCATCTGATACTGCCCCACCATGAAGATGTGACCGATATAGTTTTGCACAAAAAGAAACTGATAGATGCTCAACATCATCACGCCTCCGAGGATAAGAAAAAACTGGAACCTCACCTCATTGGCTGTCTCTGAGGCGTAGGTGGGACCGCTCTCCCGCTGCTCATAAAAGAAATCCTTCAACTGCCGGAAGATGAAACCGCTCGACATCTTAAACGCCAGCATAGCGAAGATAAAGCAGAGGATAAAGGTGAGGGTGATGACATTATCACTGCGCAACGTATAAGGAAGGGGGTCGCCTGCCATCCCATAGCGTCCTCCCGACAGTTCGGGATGAAAGAGGGTATCTACAGAGAAAAAGCTCTCTCGATAATAGACAGGGAGATGGGTATCGAAGATACTCCGCCCCACGTTGTGACCTGGGAGATGCAGCGTGTCCGGACGACTGCTGTAACTGATAGTTTTGGGTTGAAAGACAGCCTGGATAGCCGAGTCCTGTTGCGCTGGCGTGGCATCAGCGGGCAACATACCCAGCACCTTTCTCGGGGTGAGCGGTGCAACGACAGCCGGCTGCTCCACTTCATCGAGCGAGACAACCGGCTGTAGTGAGAGACTGTCCTGTTGCGTCATCTGCTATGATAACGAGAAGACGCGCTTGATCTCATCCACACGGTCCAACTTCTCCCATGTGAACAGTTCCACCTCCATCGTCTTCGTAGGATGATAATGACTGGTAAACACCTTGTTGACCACCTCAGGCTGTCGCCCTACATGACCATAGGCGGCTGTCTCGAAATACATGGGTTGACGCAACTTCAGCGCACGTTCTATCGCCTTGGGACGGAGGTCGAAGAGCTCCTCAATCTTCTTTGCTATCTCACCGTCGGTCATCTTCACATTGCTGCGTCCATAGGTGTTAACATAGATATTCATGGGTCGGGCCACACCGATGGCATAACTTACCTGAACCAACATCTCATCAGCCACACCGGCTGCCACCATGTTCTTGGCAATATGCCGGGCTGCATAGGCTGCCGAACGGTCCACCTTACTGGAGTCCTTGCCACTGAAAGCTCCACCTCCATGGGCACCCTTGCCACCATAGGTATCCACGATGATCTTTCGTCCTGTCAGACCAGTGTCACCATGTGGTCCACCGATAACAAACTTTCCTGTAGGGTTGACATAATACTTGATGTCATCGCCAAAGAGGGCGAGCACCTTCTCCGAATGTATCTGTGCCTTCACACGGGGGATGAGGATATTGAGCACATCTTCGCGGATACGTTGCTGCATGGCCTCATCGGTGTCAAACTCATCGTGCTGGGTAGATACGACGATGGTGTCAATACGCTCTGGTATGCCATTGTCACTGTATTGTATGGTCACCTGACTCTTGGCATCCGGACGAAGATAGCGCATCTCCTTCCCTTCCTTGCGAATCTCTGCAAGGGTGCGCATGAGGAGATGGGCGAGGTCGAGCGACACAGGCATATAGTTCTCTGTCTCATTGGTCGCATAACCAAACATCATTCCCTGGTCGCCGGCTCCCTGCTCTTCTTCATCAACATCCTGACGGGCAGCGCGGTCCACTCCTCTGTTGATATCATCACTCTGCTCATGGATAGCCGTGAGTACACCACAGGAGTCGCCGTCAAACTGATACTCTGCCTTGGTATAACCTATCTTCTTTATTGTATTACGGGCAATGGTCTGCAAGTCAATATACTCATCGCTATGCACCTCTCCCATAATCACCACCTGACCGGTGGTTACAAAGGATTCGCAAGCCACTCGTGCCTTCTCGTCATAAGCTAAGAACTGGTCGAGGATGGCATCACTGATCTGGTCGGCCACCTTGTCGGGATGACCCTCGGACACTGACTCTGATGAAAATAAATATGACATATTTCTCTAGTTTTTAATTTTTGCGTGCAAAGTTAGTGCAATTTGAAGACAATACAAAATAAATAAGATGAAATCAAGAAGGCGGGGGCCTTATGTTTCCCAATGAGAAATGCCGGTAATGAAAAAAAAAGCAGGCAATAACTCAAATTTTTATTTTTATTTATTATTTTTGCAACATATTTTTCACAACTAACAACAACGAATCATTTTTCTCCGTTATGTCAATAATGATTTTTTGCCAAATTATCGGCTCCCTCGCCCTGCTCATCTATTGTATGAAGGTGATGAGCGAGGCTCTCCAGAAAATGGCCGGTTCGCAGTTGCGTCATATCCTGGGCGCCATGACCACCAATCGCTTCACCGGTATGCTCACTGGTATGTTCGTCACCTGCGCAGTGCAGTCGTCCTCAGCAACGACAGTGATGACCGTCTCATTTGTCAATGCCGGACTGCTCACCCTGGCACAAGCCATCTCGGTCATCATGGGTGCCAACATCGGAACGACCCTCACGGCATGGATCATGAGTTTGGGATATAATGTCGATCTCACAAGTGTTGTCTATCCGGCTTTCTTCATCGGCATCATCCTCATCTACTCAAAGAAAAAACGGTATATTGGTGATTTCCTCTTCGGCATAGCCTTCCTCTTCTTCTCTTTAGTACTCCTCAGTGCTGCAGGTAAGGCGCTCGACCTTGAACACAACTCCGCCGTTATCAACTTCTTCAGTTCTTTTGATACTGGCAGTCATCTCACCATCCTTATCTTCCTCGCCATCGGCACCCTCATCACCTGCATCGTACAGTCGTCGGCAGCCGTGATGGCTATCACCATCCTGCTCTGCTCCACTGGTGTGCTCCCCATCTATCTCGGCATTGCCTTGGTGCTGGGAGAGAACATCGGAACGACAGCCACAGCCAACCTGGCTGCACTCGGTGCCAACGCACAGGCACGACGTGCTGCCCTGGCCCATCTGGTGTTCAACGTGATTGGTGTCATCTGGGTGCTCCTGCTGTTCTATCCCTTTGTCGATATTGTATGCGACATCGTGGGTTATGACCCTCAGGACCAATCGCTCACCACACGCCAGCTGACAGTGAGACTACCCATCATCCTCGCTGCCTTCCATACCTGCTTCAACGTCACCAACACCTTTATGCTCATCTGGTTTATCCCTCAGATAGAGAAACTCGTGTGCCGCATCATCAAACCGAGCAGCAACGAGGTGGAAGAGGAGTTCCGCCTGCGTTATATCGGTGGCACAACCATCATGAAGACCCCAGAGCTCTCGGTGTTGGAGGCACAGAAAGAGATTACCTCGTTTGCCGAGCGCATCCAACGTATGTTTGGCTTCGTGCGTGAGTTGCTGACAATCAAAAACGACAACGAGTTCAACAAACTCTATTCGCGCATCGAGAAATACGAGAATATCAGTGATTCCATGGAGATTGAGATAGCCAAATACCTCAATATGGTCAGCGATGCGCATCTCAGCGATGACACCAAGGCAAAGATTCGCGCCATGCTTCGTGAGATCACTGAGATAGAGAGCATCGGCGACAGCTGTTACAACATCGCCCGTACCATCAACAGAAAGATGCAGGGCAAGGAAGACTTTACTGAGAAACAGTATGAGCATATCCATGTGATGTTCCAACTCACCGAGGACAGTCTCACACAGATGAATGTGCTGCTGGCAGGAAGGAAGACGAGCTTCGATACCAACCGTTCCTTTAATATTGAGAACGAGATAAACAACTATCGCAACCAACTCAAGACACAAAACATCAACGACATCAACGACCATGCTTACACCTATGCCATGGGCACGATGTATATGGATATCATCAGCGAGTGTGAGAAACTTGGCGACTATGTAGTCAATGTTGTTGAAGCTCGTATGGGCATAAAGAAAATCTAAAACCTATCAGCGCATGGAGATTCACAACCTATCCTCATCGGTTAGCATCCTCAACAGATATCTCGCTGAGGTGCGTGACAAGGACTATCAGCAGCATCGCCTGCTCTTCCGCAACAACATCCGTCGTATCGGTGAGATGATGGCCTACGAGATGAGTCGCACACTCAGTTATGAGGAGCGCGCTATCACCACTCCACTCGGCACGGCACACATCCAACTGCCTACCGACGATATTGTCGTAGGCACCATCTTCCGCGCCGGCCTACCCTTCCACCAGGGCTTCCTCAATGTCTTCGACCATGCCGACAATGCCTTTGTGAGTGCCTACCGTGCTTACACTGATGAGTCGCACACCGAGGTAGGCATCCATGTGGAATATCTCGCCACGCCCTCGCTGCAGGACAAGACACTCATCATCGCCGACCCTATGCTTGCCACTGGCGGAAGCATGGAACTGGGCTACAAAGCACTCATACAGAAAGGTATGCCTCGCCGCATCGAGATAGCCTGCGTACTGGCAGCACCCGAGGGCATAGAGCATATCAAGAAAACATTCCCCGCCGACCGCACCTCTATCTGGTGCGCCGCCATTGATGAGGGACTCAATGCCAACAAATATATTGTGCCGGGCTTCGGCGACTGCGGTGACCTCTGCTACGGAGGAAAGGAATGAAAGAGGATGCAAAATAACGCAGTATTTAACCCAAATCGGCCATTATACTATTATGCGCTAATGACCAATTTGGGTTGAATGACTTAGAAAAAGGCAAGACGTAAGCATAGGTCCATTTTGCTTACACATAAGAAAGGAGGGTGCGTCAAAAGAAATGACGCACCCTCCTTGTAGTGTTGATACCTTTAGCAGGCGAGAGAAATATACCTTTCTCTTCTTAGTCGGGATGAGGCGACTCGAACGCCCGACCCCTACGTCCCGAACGTAGTGCGCTACCAACTGCGCTACATCCCGCGCTAAAAGCGGATGCAAAGATACTTCATATTTCTGAATAACGTGCACTTTTCACAAAAAAAGTTTGTCTGTCTAATATAAAATAAATACCTTTGCCGCACCTCGTTAATATGATATTTACCTGTGGTACGGGGCACTGAGAAGATTATAAATCCTAAACTTTTGAATATGAAAAGAACATTCATCCTTACCACCGTCTTCCTCATGGCAGTAATAGCAATGGCCATGCAACAGACAACAGAGAACAAGGAGATGATACTGAAAATCTCGCTTCCCAACAACAGTTTTGACGGAAAACTTATTTATCTCAAAGATATCGGGAGTGGAATGGTGCTCGACAGCGCGACAGTGAAGGAGCAGAAAGCTATGTTCACCCGTCCTGGCAATGATGCGACATTCTATGCCATCGACATCTTGGGAACGCAACGTCTCCGCGGCATCTGTATCGGTGAGAAAGGCTCCCTAAGTCTCTCTCTGCAACCCCGTCAATTTCCCATTGCCACTGGTGCACCGCTCAACGACGAGGTAGCGGCCATCGACAAAGAGTTGGTTGCCCTAGCAAGCAATGTCAAGACAAAGGAGGAGCGTGCGGCTGCCGAGGAGAAACAGAAAGCAATGTTGATACCTTTCTTCAAGAAGCATAACAACGATGGTGCCGGTGCCTATACCCTCTTGGCACAGGATCTCCTTGAACTCGTCACCGACGAGGAATTTTCAGAACTCTACGCTGTGATGGGTTCCAACATTCGCAACATGAAACCTATCCAGCAGTTCTGCGAGATGAAAGAGGCAGCAAAGAAGACACAGAAAGGTGCTATGTTTGTTGACATCGTGGGAACAGATGAACAAGGCAAGACGCTCCACCTGAGCGACTTCGTGGGCAAGGGCAACTATGTGCTCATGGATATGTGGGCAAGCTGGTGCGGTCCCTGCCGTCGTGAGATTCCCAACCTTCTCCAACTGCATCAGCAGTATCATGACAAAGGTCTCACCGTACTGGGTGTCTTCGTATGGGATGAGCTGAAAAATCTCCAACCTGCCAAAGAGAAAGAGGGCATCGTATGGCCACAGCTCATTGACAGCAACAAGACTGCCACAAAACTCTATGGTGTCTATGGCATTCCTCAGATTATCCTCTTCGCTCCCGACGGCACCGTGATAGCACGCGACCTCCGCGGTGAGCACATGATCAACAAGGTGAATGAGGTGATGAAGAAATAATCACCTCACCTCATTTACCTCATCTGTAAAAGATATACTCCCTCGGGGAGAACAACCTGACGGTGGGCTGCTTCCAACTGATAAAGGAGGCGGCCCGCTGTGTCATAGACCCTCAGCGTTGCAGCATCGGCAGGAAGGGTGAGCACTCCTGACAGACGGCAGAGACGGGTGGTGCCAGGGTGAGCATCCTCCTTCTGCACATCACTGATGGCAAGGGGCATCATAGCGACACGCTCCTGACAGGCATTAAGCACGCGGCAGTTGTTCTTATCCTCAGCATCACGGCAGGCGACAAAGGCTACAGCATTCATCCGCTCCTCACGCCAGTTGGCAGGGAGTTCGGTAGTGAGATGCAGTGAGAAGGGTTGACTGACATCTATCTTATCTCCCCATGTTGACGTCAGACAGCGACGCAGGGAGTGACGATGATAGTAGCCTCCTGAGACGCCTCGCTGCTCTTCGGTATAGAGACTGTCTTCTGTGAGCCACACATTGATGCGCACACTGTCTTCATCTGCTATCGGCAACACCTTCTCTCCACTGATATCGATGCTGAGCTGTCGTGTAGCTGCATCCATATCCACCTTCATCTCTAAACTCACATAAGCTGGTGTATTCAACTCTTCCTGATAGATATCAGTAAGGAGCGTTGACTTCACCGAGGTGATAGCAACGCTGTCGGCAAAATAGTCGGGATAGTTGTCTATATGATTCGTGCGGTCGAACATCACCGCGGGGGCATGGATGTTATAGGGCTGATAAAACCATTCATATTCCACACTCTCGGGCATGGTAAACTTATCGGTATAGAACCCAGCATGATGTTCCACCTCGATAAGATGGGGTTTGCCATCCAACGCACTTGCTATTGTCTGGTGTCCTGACGGACAGTTGGGACACTGCTCGGTAGAGAACACTTCCATCAGTACGTTACGCTGCAGAAACTGTTCCTTGCAGAGCAGCGATGCTGTTCTTGATATGTTGTCGTCCTTATAAACATCATCCTTACCATTGACCTCGGCGATACGCAGCTGTACCTCATAACTGCCCTCCTCTGGCATCGTGAAACTGTTCACCTCAAAGGTGCCCTGTGTCCTGTTAGGCAGTGGACCTATCGTCACTTCCGTGCGCTGCTGCTCCTTGCCGTTGACATCGAGCGCCACTGTCAGCGTCTCCACATCATCCAAGCCGAGGTTCACCACCTGACCTATATAGTTGAGTGGCTGACCTTTCTTCACATACGCGGGCATCCTGACATGCTGGAGTGCTACCTGCTGTCGGGGCAGTGCTTCACCTTTGACGGTAGCATAGAGGGAAGCGCTGTAGGGCTGGGTGAAAAGCTGCCATCCCGTACCACTTTTGTTCACCCACTCCTCGCCGGCATGAAGCACATTGGAGTAGCGCAGAAACCTCACGCCCTTCAACTCATATCCGATATATAGTGCCTGTCCCTTGATGAGATAGGGGGTGTCAAGGGTGATCGTAGCCCATCCTGCCTTCGTCGATGTACAGCGTTGCTCGTAGTCGGGCGTTCCTGTCAGCGACGAAGTGATAAACACTCTCATAGAGTCGGTATCAGTGGCTCCTCCGAGGTCGATGGAGACGGCGCTGATCTCACATCCTTCATAGACTTTCATCAGTCGCTCGGGATAATAGAGTGCAGCGCCCACCATGGCTGTATTAGACACTTGGTAAGAGAAGACTGTCTTGTTTTTCCCATTACCCAAAAGCAATTCAGGCTCATCGGCAGCCATAGCCGCCGACAAGCCTGTCGATAGTGCAAGTATTAAACCTGCAAAAACGTTGATTCTCATCTTGTCACCTTGAATGTCTTTGCTCCTTTGGCAGTGGTCACCTTCACGAGATAGATGCCATTGGGCTGGTTGCTGAGATTGAATGATTTGCCCTGTTTTCCCTGAGCAATCATCTTTCCTGCGGCATCATAGATGGTAGCCTCCTGATAAATTCCGTTAACAAAGAGTTCTCCACCTCTTCTGTAATCCACTCTCACCTCTGTCTGCGCTGCAGAAGGACGCTCAATAGCTGTCGCCTTCTTCTTGTTCCAGACGAGTGCAGGTACATTGACCACGCCAAGGTCCTGAACATTGAGCATGCCGTTACCAGCCACCACTGCTCCGTCCTCACTACAGTCGAGCGGCATATACAATCCTTGGAAGGCCTGTCCATATTTATTGCCATCCTTATCGGCACAGATGACCCACTGGTCATCTAAGAAGACGAGTTCATTGTCCTTGGTAAACATGAAATACTTAAAGGTATAGGCCTCTCTCATCTCATAATAGCCGTAGATATTTCCATTGGCATCGACACTGTTACAGATACCTCCGTTGAAGTTCTTCACTTCGTCAGCAGCATCCTCTTCACCGCAGTCGAAAATCTGCACCAGCTTACCATCACGGATAAAGGCGGGGTTCTGTCCACCGCAGCCAGCAGTGTTCACACCTACGATGGTCTTGCCGTCATTACTGATATCCCATACGAAGAAAACCTGATAGTTCACGGTATCAGCACCTGGCACGAGCTCTCCATCCTTATACACGAGACTGTTCTTTCCGAGCCCCTCATACACGTTGGTCAATTCATACTCGCCCATATCATTGCGGGTCCAGAGCACAGGAACGATATCCGCTGCCTCTGTCTTATCTCCGAAGATGGTCTCTTTATATCCTCTCGTGAGATGCACATTTCCTGCGATAAACTTACCATCGGGAGTGATGGCACGTGCCAGGTCCATAAAGTCCTGCTTAGTGGCATACAGGGTAGAATAGTCGTTGGGCACAGGGAGGTTGGTCCATCCTTTGCCTATCTGGTAATAGGCAGGATAACTCACCGTTGGCTCATCAGAGTCTATCGACTCACGCTCTTCATTACTTCCCACCATCACACCGTCATTAGAGACGTCACACAGGGCAACGCGGTTATATCCTCTGTTCAGGTGCTTGATATCCTCGGCATCCTCAGCATCCCAGTAATATACAGAACCGGAATAAATAACATCATCATAGCCCACAGCAAACCGACCATTGGCCGACACCTTCCAGAATGTTCCCGCAGGAGCGTACTGCGTGCCGTCGAAGTCGGTCCACTTACAACCAGAGAAGTCATAATAGTCATAGTCCTGTGCTGATAATCTACCTACACAAAGACTCGTCATCAACATTGCAAGGAGTAAAATTTTCTTCATCGATTCATATAGTTTTAGTTATACATTATCAATATTTTTCAGCACGAGATGCCGTAATCTTTGCAAAGGTACAAAATATAATCCACAAAAAAGCGTGGAGGAGATGAATAATCACTTCCCCCACCTTTTTTTTCGTTTTAACAACCGGAAAATTATTTCACTTCCCAGGTATCGTTGGTCTCTAACAGTTCGGCAAAGTTATGATATTTTTTCATCTTCTTCACCTCTTCTATCTGTTCGTTCACTGCTGCCTCATAGGTAGGTGCTTCCACATCTCTGATAACACCCAATGCCACGGGGAACCCGTGCTCATTGTCCATCATCGCCAGTTTGAGTTGCAGTGTATTGTCTTCACAGTGAGCGTCATGAACGAGCACATCATCGATGGTATAGCCATCCTTGCCTATCTCCACCACCTTCAGTCCGAAACCTTCCTGCACCAGTCCATACTCATTGTTCTCTCCGAAGACCAACTTCTCTCCGTGCTTCACATAGATGGCGTTCTTCTTTCTCCCCTCCTTATTGTATATAGGGTCGTAACATCCATTATTGAAGATTACACAGTTCTGCAGAATCTCGCATACCGCGGCTCCCTTGTGATGATAGGCAGCCTTGAGCACCTCCACCGTTCCTGGAGCATCGGTAGCTACGGCACGTGCAAAAAAATGTCCTCGGGCGCCGAAGCAGAGCTCAGCAGGACGGAAGGGGTCTTCCACCGTACCATAAGGACTCGACTTGCTGACAAAACCTCTCGGACTGGTAGGTGAATACTGTCCTTTGGTCAGTCCGTAGATACGGTTGTTGAGCAGAATCATATTGAGGTCGATATTACGTCGCATGGCATGGATGAAATGGTTACCTCCGATAGCCAGTCCGTCACCGTCACCACTGATCTGCCATACGGTGAGGTTGGGGTTGGTCACCTTCACTCCCGTGGCAATAGTTGCCGCACGACCATGGATGGTCTGCATCGCATAAGTGTTCACATAATAGGGCAGACGACTGGAGCATCCAATACCCGAAATCACAGCAATGTCGTGCGGAGCCACACCCACCTCAGCCATCGCTTTATGCAGGGAAGCCAAGAAGAAATGGTCACCACATCCTGGACACCAACGAGGTTGTCCCTTCTTATAATCAGCTACTTCGTACATAGTTCTAAATCAGATTTTTTATTGCTTTTGTGAGGTTACCTACTGTGAATGGCTGTCCCTTCACCTCATTAAACTGATAAGGTACGAATCCATCCACCTTTGAACGGAGATAGGCGGCTAACTGACCGAGGTTCTGCTCGCACACCACCACTTTCTTATAGCGCATCAGCACCTCTGCAGTGTTCTTGGGCAGAGGGTTGATAAACTTAAACTGTGCCAGAGCTACCTTCTGTCCCTCCTGCTGCAATGCCTCCATAGCACTGTAGAGATGGCCATAGGTACTGCCAAAGCCCACGATGAGCACCTCAGCATCCTCATCACCCTCCACTTCTAAGTCGGGTACGGGAATCTTAGCTACCTTCTCAGCCCTCAGTCTGCACATCATATCATGGTTGTCGGGGTCAGTAGAGATGGCACCTGTCTTACCGTCTTTCTCCAGTCCGCCAAGGATATGGGTATATCCCTCCTGACCGGGCACTGCCCAGTAGCGCACCTTTGTCTGCTCATCACGGAAATAGGGAGTATATTGTCCCTTCATCTCTGCTGTAGCATAGTGTGGCTGGATGGCGGGGAGCTCATCCATGGTGGGCAACTTCCATGCGCCTGAACCGTTGGCGATAAAGGCATCGGTGAGAAGGATGACCGGTGTGAGATGCTCCAAAGCAATCTTTGCTGCCTGATAGGCGGCATCGAAACAGTCGGTAGGACTGACGGCGGCAATCACTGGCATTGGACTCTCACCATTTCGCCCATAGAGTGCCTGCAGCAAGTCGGTCTGCTCACTCTTGGTAGGTAGTCCGGTCGATGGTCCACCACGCTGTACGTCAACGATGAGCAGAGGCAACTCGTCAATCACTGCCAGGTTCATGGCCTCCGACTTCAGACAAACGCCAGGTCCTGAGGTCGATGTCACTGCCAGCGCACCAGCGAAGGCAGCACCGATGGCTGAGGCACAGCCGCTGATTTCATCCTCACACTGCACAGTGATCACTCCACACGACTTATGCTTAGAGAGCTCATGCAGGATGTCGGTAGCTGGGGTGATAGGATAAGAGCCGAGGAAGAGCTTCAGTCCAGCCTTCTCCGCAGCAGCTATCAGTCCATAGGCTGTCGCCTTATTACCGGTGATATCCATATAACGGCCCTTCACCTTGTCCTTCGATTCTATACGATAGGTGGCAGGAACACCGGCATGCACGTTATGTCCATAATCGTAACCTGCCTGCACCACCTTAATGTTATTCTCTGCAATCTGAGGCTTCTTGGCAAATTTCTCCTTGAGGAAGTTGCTCACCAGACTGAGGTCTCTGTTGAAAAGCCAGCACACCAGTCCGAGGGCAAACATATTCCTACACTTCAGTATCGACTTGTTGTCCATCCCACTGTCACTGAGACAGTCTTTCACCATCTGGGTGATGGGACACGCCACCACACGATCTTCGTCGATGCCCATCTCTGCGAGATAGTCCTCAGAGGCAAACTGTGCCTTCTCCAAGTCTTTAGGACCGAAGCTGTCGGTATCAATAATAATGGTTGCCTGGGGTTTAGCATACTTATACTGCGTCTTGAGCGCAGCAGCATTCATAGCAACCAACACATCACAACGGTCGCCAGGGGTATATACCTTACCGGCACCGATATGCACCTGAAATCCCGAAACACCTGTGAGTGAACCTTGCGGGGCGCGGATGTCTGCCGGATAGTCGGGAAACGTTGAGATACCGTTGCCCACAGTGGCCGACACCGTGGAGAAAATATTGCCGGCCAATTGCATTCCGTCGCCGGAATCACCGGAAAAGCGTACCACCACTTGGTCCAACTCTTTCACTTCCAATTTTTCTGCCATACCTTATTGTATATATAGATAGAATTAAATATTTCTGCAAAGGTCGTAAAGATTATCCATATAGCAAAATATTTCGTCGATAAAATTACATTTTGATACAAGAAAACCTATTATTGCTATCACAAAGATAGAATATTGCCCATTTTTCTTCTTTCTCTCTCCTCTCATCTCTCTCTTTCCTACTCGTAGGTCTGCAGTTTGAGCTTTCCTGTCAGTACTCCTATGGCATTAAAGGCCAATGAGTCTATCTCGTTTTCTCCTGGCATGAGCACCACGGGAGCAAGGAAGTCAATCTGTCTCCTCAGTCTATCCATACAATACTCACTGTGAGCGATACCTCCGGTGAGGATGATGGCGTCCTCTCTACCACCCAAGGTCACGTGCATGGCGCCTATCTGTTTGGCTATGGTATAGAGCATGGCGTCGAGTGCGGTGCGTTCGGGCTCCTCGCCTTCTTCTGCCATACGTGCTATGCTTATCATGTCGTTGTTGCCTGTATAGGCCATGAGTCCGCCACCGCCATGAATCATTTTCTTGATCTGCTTGATGCTGTAATCGCCACTGAAACAGAGGTCAACCAACTGGCCTGCCGGCAGTGTCCCTGCACGTTCTGTAGAGAAGGGACCTTCACCATCCAAGGCATTGTTTACATCTATCACCTTCCCGCAGTCGTGCGCACTCACCGAGATTCCTCCTCCCATATGGGCGACGATAAGTCGCAGACTTTCATAGCTCTTGTTGATGGAGGCAGCATACTGTCGCGACACCGCCTTACTGTTTAACGCATGGAAGACCGACTTCCTCCTGATGCCAGGGATTCCAGTATAACGGGCCACCTCCTGCATCTCATCCACCACGACGGGATCGGCGATGAAGGCGGGACAGCCACACTCCTGTGCTATCTCATCAGCCAAGAGTCCTCCGAGGTTGCAGGCATGATCCATCGTTGCCTCTCTCAGATCTTTCTTCATCTGTTCATTCACCTGATACACACCTCCCGGCAGGGGTTTGAGGAGCCCTCCCCTGGCGATCACAGCATCAAAGGCGATGGGCATATCTCCATCAGCCAACCTCCTGCGGATGAAGTTCATGCGATAGTCATACTGCTCCATGGTGTGCTGAAACTGTGACAGTTCATGGATAGAATGGTGGGCACCCGACATCCAGATGGGGGCGTAGTTGTTATAAACGGCCAACTTTGTTGACGTAGAACCGGGGTTGATGATAAGAATCTTCATAGGTTGTTAGCTGAATATTTCTTGTTTCGTGGATGATGCTCCAGAATTTCCTGACGCAGGGTGGTAGTGTCGAGATGCATATAGATCTCTGTGGTTCCTATGCTCTCATGCCCCATCATCGCCTGGATGGCGCGCAGGTCGGCTCCTCCCTCTAACAGGGCTGTGGCAAAGGAGTGGCGCAGGGTATGGGGAGAGATAACTTTCTTGATGCCGGCGAGCTCGGCCTGTCTCTTTATCATGATGAGAATCATCACGCGGGTGAGATGTCTCCCGTTTCTGTTAAGAAAGACATAGTCTTCTTCACCGGGTTTGATACTCAACATATTACGATCGAAAAACCACAGCTGCAGTTCGTGGATGGCTTTGGGGGAGAGGGGCACCAACCGCTCCTTACTTCCCTTGCCTTTCACTCTGAGAAACTGCTCCTCGATATATAAATATGAGAGTCGGAGGTTCACCAACTCGCTCACACGCAGGCCGCAGGAGAACAGCACCTCGATGATGGCTTTGTTACGCTGCCCTTCTTTCTTGCTTAGGTCGATAGATGCCTCAAGACAATCTACCTCGGCGGTAGAGAGCACCTCGGGCAGATGCTCACCTATCTGGGGTGACTCCAAGAGTTCGGAGGGGTCATCCTCTCTGTATCCATCCAACTGCAGGTAACGGAAGAAAGAGCGTACACCACTCAAGATGCGACACTGGGAACGGGGATGGATGCCTATCTCATGCAGACTGCTTGAGAAACGGGTGAGTAGCGGCAGGTCACACTCCAGCACATCGCTACCTTCCGACTGAAGGAAGCGGAGGAGTTTGTCGAGGTCAAGAAGATAAGCTTCTATGGTATGGGGAGAGACATTGCGTTCTAAACGCAGGTAACGCTGGTAGCGTTTCACGATGCTCCCCGACCTCTCTGTCACTGTTGATGAAGAATTATCGGTCATCTCTCGTGCTTACTCAATTTATTTTTGTACATTTGCCGTCACAAAAGTAATCAAAATCTACGGAATATGAAAATTCAAATCATCAATGGTCCTAATCTCAACCTTCTGGGCACGCGTGAACCAACTATTTATGGCTGTCGTACCTTCGAGGATGAGCTCCATACTTTACGCAGCCGTTATCCCGATATCACCATCGATTACTATCAGAGTAACATCGAGGGGGAGCTCATCAATAAGCTGCAGGAGGTAGGATTCTCCTACGATGGTATTGTCCTCAACGCTGGGGCTTATACGCATACGAGCATCGCACTGCAAGACTGCATCCGCTCACTGAAGGCCCCCGTCATCGAGGTGCATATCTCTAATGTTCATCAACGCGAGGAGTTCCGTCACCACTCCTTCATCTCCTGTGCCTGCCTCGGTGTTATCGCTGGCTTCGGCATGGACAGCTACCGACTGGCTATCGAGGCCATCCTCGCCCACCACTGATTCTTTCATCTCTCAGTCTCTCTCTCTATGACCGACACACTCGACCAATATCTCTGCAGTCATATCGACCCCGAAGGCGATTATCTCTACCGCCTCTATCGGGCCACCAATATCTATCTGCTCCACGGGCGCATGGCAAGTGGACATCTTCAGGGGCGACTGCTTAAGATGCTGGTGGAGATGATACGACCGATGAACATCCTTGAGGTGGGCACCTTCAGTGGTTATAGTGCCATCTGCATGGCCGAAGGTCTCCCCGAAGGCGGCAAGGTCTATACTTTTGAGATCAATGACGAGCAGGAGGAGTTCACTCGTCCCTGGATAGAGGGTTCTCCTGTGGCCGACCGCATCGTGTTCTCCATCGGCGACGCAGCTGTCGAGGCTCCCCGTCTCGGCATCACCTTCGACATGGCGTTTATCGATGGCGACAAACGCACCTATGTGGAGACCTATGAAGCCCTCCTCCCCATTATCCGAAAGGGAGGATTCATTTTGGCCGACAATACCCTTTGGGATGGCCATGTCACCGACCCAGCCTACGACCGAGATCCTCAGACCTTGGGCATCCGCCGTTTCAACGATGTCATCGCCAATGATTCGCGCGTAGAGAAAGTCATCCTTCCTCTACGCGACGGACTGACACTCATCCGCGTCAGATAGCATCACGCTCCTCAGAGAAGGTGGGAGCGTTCTTGGGGGCCTTACCTTTCACCACACGATGGTAATAGTCATAGGTCATCGGTGTCCCTTCTCCCTTCACGGTGTCCACCAATCGAGCCAACACCACCACATGAGTCTCATTGTCCACGAAGTTGATGGCATCCAACACCAAGCGTCCGGCAAAGGTGCCTTTCACCAAGGGCGCACCCTCGTACAGGTCATAGTCAAAATCCTCATACTTATCCACCTCTCTACTGCTGCAGAAGCCAAAGCATCCTATCACGGAGATGTCGCTCTCCTCTGCAACTAACGACAGGGAGAACCTCTTGTTCTTCTTGATGGCCTCCAATGTATAATTGTTCTTGTTGAGTGAGATAGCAAGGATAGGGTTCTCGCTGGTCACCTGAAAACAGGTGTTGATCGTACAACCCACGGGGCGTTCACCATCCATACATCCTACGATATACAAGCCGTAGGAAAGCTTAAAGAGTACTGTCTTGTCCATCATATTTTATTCATTCATTTACTATAACGAGTTTTTATTATTGCGAGGTCGTTTGCCCCTACCCAAATGTACTAAAGACACATAGTCATACGGCATTGCCTCTATGCAAAAGTAGAGAAAAATCCAGAAAATTCTATAAGAATACCCTGCTTTTTCAAATCGTTAACATTCCCTTTGAATGAAAATGATTGGCACTGTTGCTTATCATTCATGGAGTGGCTATGCCTTCGAAATTGTTTGCCTGCATCATATCGACCAAATTACTGAGGTCATCCCAAATCGGTCACTAGCGTTATGATGATAACAACGCTTGTTTTTGGGCGGATTTATTCCAAAGTTTATTGGCGCATAATCGTCTAATGGCCGATGTGGGATCATCTGTTTTTGGTTAAAAACATCGGGGTGCGCCAGTCTTCTGACGCACCCCGATGGGTTATAGCATCTCCAAGCAATGGTTATCGCATGGCTTGGAGCAAGCAGAATGTCTGATTAGAGCTGAGG
>JAHAZN010000061.1 GCA_018385335.1 Prevotella sp. | reverse complement strand
CTTATATATACTATTACTTCTTTCAGTAGAGAAATCCGAAGAGCCATAACGGTATCTGTCGTTCCTTGCTCACCTCGGTGTTATATTTCACATAGATGACATCCTGCTGATACCTCATCTTGTTGGGCGTCTGTGCATCGCAGATGTGGTACTGTTGACAGCCATCAACTGTGTAGTAGCCTTTCTTTGCTCCCTCGTTCACCTTATGATCTTTCCACATTGTATTGATGAAGAAGGTCTCCATGATATCCTGTTGTTCAGCTTTAATAGGATAGATTGCATACATGAGGTTTGAATTGTGCATCATGATTTTAGCCGGTTTTTTGGGAAATACCTGTCCCACGGGATAAATCATATTGATGAGTCTGGCATCAGCCAAGTATTTGATATAGTTCATCACTGTGGCTCTGCTCGTCTGTATATCTATAGCTAGCTGACTGATGTTGGGTGCTTGTGGCCCATTGACAGCCAAGAGGTAGAAGAGTTTCTTTATTTTCGTCAAGTATTTCAGTTCTATCTTTTTGATAAGCAGGATATCCACCTCGGTCATCATGTTCATGGTTTTGAGCAGATTCTCTGAGTAGTTGGTGTTCTCCTGGTAGAATGGATAGAATCCATGATGCAGATAATCGGAAAAAAACTTATTGGGAGATACTTTTGGCAAGATGGTTTTGATGATTTGCTCGTGGTTGGCAAGAATCTCATCTAATGAATATGCCCTAAAGCTGTTGCCTGTTTGGAGATTGAGAAACTCTCTAAAGGAGAATCCTCTCAAGTTATAGCTCATCACGATTCCATTGAGTGCGGGGTTCTCATCCTTCAGTCTCATCACGCTTGAGCCCGTGAATACAATATTCAGTCCGGGGTATTCATCATAACACTTTCGCAGTTCTTCACTCCATTGGGGCTGCTTAAACACCTGATCGATGAGCAGCACGCGTCCTCCCTTTTTATAGAACTCTCCTGCAAAGTCAGCAATACCACGACTCAGAAAATAGAAATTGTTCATATTGACATAGAGACATTTCCTATCGTGTGCTCCGAAATGTTCTTTGGCATATTGGAGTAGAAGGGTAGTCTTGCCCACACCCCTTGTTCCCTTAATGCCAATCATTCGGTGCGACCAATCGATCTCATCCATCAATGTGCGTCTGACGGGTGCTGAAGTGTGTTCGACCAGATAAGTATGTGTTCTGAAGAAGGCCTCCATTCTTTCTACTCTGAAGTTTGTTCTAAACGGGTAAGTATGCACTAAGGTGCCCTATTACGTATGCAAAGATACTACTTTCTTTGGAAATTGCAAACTGTATGTTGCAAAATATCAAAAAAAATAGTAATTTTGCAGAAGATTATTGTATCTATCATATTTTGTACATGGCATTACATGTGTTTAACCCTGAGCACGACTTGGCGATGGCCTCCAACCATCCCATGTTTACGGCCCCTCATGCAGCTACAAGTTTGCGTGAAAGTTTGTGCTATCTATCAGTGTTTTTTGCCCAACAGAATGACCAAGTACTTGTTAGTGATATAGAGATCGCTCATCGTCGGTGCAGTCAGTTGATAGCCAATCTCAAACGTTGTAGTATTGATGTACAAAAACACGCTACCTTTTTAACATACAGAGAGTTGAGAAATATCGTTATTGAGAATGTAGAACCTTGGGGGTGGAATAGGCGACTGAGAATGGATATGATATTAAATGGTGTCTCAGACAGGTATCTTCCCACCGAAGAGCGGGTGCTCGAGATACGTGATCTCAGTAACAGAAAGACAGCAGCAGAGGTACTGACGCTTCTGCAGACCAAAGACACTGTGGGCGATATGCGTTACTGCACCGAACTCACCGAAGTGGAAGGTACGTTATGTGAATGGCGACAGTGTGTTGTCAAGGCTCCGTGGAGCGGCAGTGGGCGAGGAGTGCGATTTATCACCATCGATGAGGTTACGCCAAGTCAGTGGGGATGGGTGAGAAATGTCATTAGTCGTCAGGGCGGAATAATGGTAGAACCTTATTATAACAAGGTGAAAGACTTTGGTATGGAGTTTCATTGCGATGCCTCGGGCTGTGTTAGCTATGATGGACTCTCACTTTTTGATACCAGAAACGGCGCATATACAGGCAATCTCCTCGCCACTGAAGATACAAAGGAGAGAATCATGAGTCAGTGGCTTCCAGTCAGTGTGCTCCACGATGCACGTGATATGCTTATCTATGTGCTCAAGCAAAAGCTCAAGGATAAATATGTTGGTCCGTTGGGAGTTGATATGATGGTGGTAGCGAAGGAGCAGGGTAGTGGCTTTTATATCCATCCCTGTGTGGAAATCAATTTCCGTCAGACTATGGGTCAACTGGCACTCAAGATGTCTCCCACCGACCCTGAGGTAATCAGAGTGATGCGCATCGTACATGAACTCAACAGATACAAGTTACGCATTTGTTCAATTTAGGTGAGTAACACAAACAAAAAAAATATATTACTAATAAACTCAAACTATTTATGAAATTAAAATCAATTTTTTTGCTCTGTCTCCTGCCTGTCATGGCATCAGCGCAGACCAACTATCAGTCGCAGGTATGGTCGCCTGACAATGGTGATGGAACCTACACTAATCCTGTTATCAATGCTGATTATAGTGATCCTGATATCTGTGTAGGACCTTCGGGTAAAGACTATTTTATGACTGCAAGTTCGTTTAATTGCATCCCCGGACTACCCATTCTCCATTCCACCGACTTGGTCAACTGGCGAATCATCGGTTATGCCTTGAGCGAACTACGTCCATTAGAAGTGTTCAACAAGCCCGCTCATGGTATGGGCGTATGGGCACCCTGCATACGTTATCACAATGGCGAGTTTTATATCTATTGGGGCGATCCCGATTATGGCGTCTTTATGGTGAAGACAAAAGACCCTGCAGGCAGATGGGATGACCCAGTACTCGTCATCGAAGGTAAGGGAATGATTGACACCTCTCCGCTTTGGGATGAAGATGGTCGGTGCTATCTCGTTAATGGATGGGCTGGTAGTAGGTCGAATGTGAAGAGTATGCTCTCAGTGCGCGAACTTAGTGCTGATGGTTCCAAGGCTATCGGACAACCTGTTATAGTCTTCGATGGTAACAATACTCACCATACAGCCGAAGGCCCTAAGTTCTATAAGCGCAACGGATGGTATTGGATCATGTGTCCCGCTGGTGGCGTGGCCACAGGATGGCAATTGGCAATGCGTTCCAAAAGCCCTTATGGTCCCTATGAGTGTAAGAAGGTAATGGCACAGGGTAAGTCTTCTGTTAATGGTCCTCACCAGGGCGGATGGGTACACACTACTTATGGCGAAGACTGGTTTCTGCATTTCCAGGACAAGGGTGCCTACGGACGAGTTGTTCATCTTCAGCCCGTTACCTGGAAGGATAACTGGCCTGTGATGGGTAAGGTACCAACCAAAGGCTATTGTGGCGAACCCTATCTTACCTATCGCAAACCAAAGAGTGAGCAGTCTGTCTTGGTTAACCCTGTGGAGAGTGATGAGTTCAATGAACCTCGCCTTGGTCTGCAGTGGCAGTGGCATGCCAACTATAATCAGCTGTATGGTCAACCCACCTCATACGGTTTCTTCCGTCTCTACAATAATAAGTTGAGTGAGAATTTTGTCAATCTTTGGGAAGCGCCCAACCTGTTGCTCCAGAAAACACCTGCCGATGAGTTTGTCGTGACAACCAAGGTGAGGGTAGCAGCAAAACAAGAAGGTAATTATGGCGGACTCATCATGATGGGGCGCGACTATTCAGCCCTGGTTATCAAGCGTTTAGGAGAGGCCTTTCAGTTGCAGCAGCTCACCTGTATAGGTGCTGACAAAAATAAGAAGGAGACCGTGGAAGTGCTGGCCGACCTGCAGCCTACAGAGAAAGATAAAATTAACTATGACCCTGCTATTTACGAAGAACTCTATCTCCAGCTCACTGTGCATCAGGGTGGTAAGATGACATTCGCATACAGTAAGAACGGCAAGAAGTTCACTGCCGTTGGCAAGGAGTTTACGATGAAGGAAGGCAAGTGGATAGGAGCGAAATTTGGTTTCGTAGCCGAGCAACCTTATGGCAAGGGAGTAGTAGGTTTTATGGATATCGATTGGGTGAGAATAAGTCAAGTAGCAAAATAGTTGGTTGAAACATTTTGTCGTATTTCAGATTTTATCTACCTTTGCAGTCATTCTCAGAAATATTACATAATAATGTATAGAACTAATACTTGTGGAGAGCTCCGCCTCTCCGATGCGGGAAAAAAAGTGACGCTGGCCGGATGGGTGCAGCGCAGTCGTAAGATGGGTGGTATGACCTTCGGTGAGCTACGCGACCGCTATGGTCTCACGCAGTTAGTATTTAACGAGGCTATTGATGCCGACCTATGTGAGAAGGCCAATAAGCTTGGCCGAGAGTATTGCATTCAGGTGACAGGAACAGTGAGTGAGCGTGAGAATAAAAACGACCATCTTCCCACTGGTGAGATAGAGATTATCGCAGCCTCACTCAACGTACTGAGCGACAGTCAGACTCCTCCTTTCACCATAGAGGACAATACCGATGGCGGTGATGATATCCGAATGAAGTATCGTTACCTCGACCTCCGACGTCCTGCCGTGCGACGTAACCTTGAGTTGCGTCATCACATGACCATCCTCATCCGCAATTTCCTCGATGAGCGACAGTTTATCGAGGTAGAGACACCTATCCTTATTGGTTCAACCCCCGAGGGAGCACGCGACTTTGTTGTGCCCTCCCGCATGAATCCCGGACAGTTCTATGCACTCCCGCAGAGTCCTCAGACACTCAAGCAGCTACTCATGGTGAGTGGTTTCGACCGCTATTTCCAGATAGCCAAATGCTTCCGCGACGAAGACCTTCGTGCCGACAGACAGCCTGAGTTTACGCAGGTTGACTGTGAGATGAGTTTTGTAGATCAAGATGATGTCATTGACCTCTTCGAAGAGATGATGCGCCACCTCTTTAGAGAGATAAAAGGTGTGGAGTTGCCACCCCGTCTTCTGCAGATGTCATGGCACGAAGCCATGCGCCGTTTCGGTAGTGACAAGCCCGACCTTCGCTTCGGCATGGAGTTTGTGGAACTCATGGATGTGCTCAAAGGTAGTGGATCCTTTGCCGTCTTCGACCAGGCTGCCTATATTGGCGGTATCTGCGTGCCAGGATGTGCTAACTACACCCGTAAGCAGCTCGACCAGCTGACCGACTTTGTTAAGCGTCCGCAGGTAGGTGCCAAAGGCTTGGTTTATATCAAATACAATGAAGATGGCACTGTGAAGTCGAGCATCGACAAGTTTTATTCACCCGAGGTGCTCGCAAAGGTGAAAGAGACCATGGGAGCCAAAAACGGTGACCTTGTGCTTATTCTCAGTGGAGAGAGTATCAACAAGACCCGCGTGCAGCTATGCACACTTCGTCTTGAGATGGGCGACCGTCTCGGTCTTCGCGATAAGAACAAATTTGAGTGCCTCTGGATTGTCGATTTCCCTCTCTTCGAATGGAGCGACGAGGAGCAGCGCCTTATGTCCACCCATCATCCCTTCACTATGCCCAACCCCGACGACATTCCCTTGCTTGAGACAGAGCCAGAGAAGGTACGTGCCAAGGCCTACGACTTTGTGTGCAATGGTATCGAGGTCGGTGGTGGAAGTCTGCGTATCCACGATGGACAGTTGCAGGCTAAGATGTTTAAGATTCTCGGTTTCACTCCCGAACGTGCTATGGCACAGTTTGGTTTCCTTATCAATGCCTTTAAGTATGGTGCACCGCCTCATGCCGGTCTTGCCTTCGGTCTCGACCGTATGGTGAGCATCTTCGCAGGCTTGGATAGCATCCGTGACTGCATTGCCTTCCCAAAGAACAACAGCGGCCGTGATGTGATGCTCGATGCACCGAGCGTAATAGAAGAAAAGCAGTTAGACGAACTACAGCTCAGGGTTTGTCCACAGAAGGAATAGAACCATATTTTTTTTAACAAAACCTTGACTTAGGTCAAGAGAGATGGAGCAAAACATTGATTTACTATTGATTTTCAATGTTTTTTGCTCCATTTCCTTCTTTATTTATTCCAATTATCATAATTTTGCATCAAATTTTATCGGAATACATTTCTAACGATAGTAATTTTTATAGAGTTATTTAAAATAATTATGGCAGAAAAGAAAGTGACAAAGAAGGCTGCTGCAGTTAAGGAAGCAGAGCCCAAGAAAGAGACAGTGAAGAAGACCAATTGCAAGAAGGTTGCAGTAGTGTTGAATGCTGAAAATGCAGGTTTCAAGGCTGGTGATGTATATCAGGCACTTGCCGCTGCAGGTAGCGCACTCACACTCAAGGAGATTGCCAAGGCAGCAAATATTAGCGAGGAGGATACTCTCCTCGGTATGGGCTGGCTCTTCAAAGAAGGAAAGATTGTATCAGACGATAACAAAATCACATTGGCTTAATCTAAGCAAGACTGATTTGACCATAAGATTCTGTCTTCCGGTCATTCTTACAATATTAACAATAGAGGCTGGTGGTTTCATCGGCCTTTGTTGTTTTTATCCGCTCACAGATGACAACCTACGAACAACATATTCTCCGCATCCTTTCAGAGGTTGGTCCCAAAGGCATCTCCCTCGGTCTTTTGGCTAAGCATGTCTATAACCTAAGTAGCGGGTTGTTCACCAATGTTGTCTATGATGATGTCTATCGAGTTGTTCAGCAATACCTCCTCTCTCATTCTGTTCATCCCCGTGATCTTGTAGAGCGGATGGAGAAAAGAGGCTATTACCGTCTGAATGCCAGTGCCGGTGAGGCCGCTCATCAACTTATACTCTGTTTCTCTACAGACAACGAAGAGGAAGAGGAACTGCTTTTCACATCTTCTCTCTCAAACCAAGATACTTCCCTCTCACTTTTCAATTTCGATGATGAGGAGAATATATAAGTAATTTGCAGCTATTGTTTATACATTGGTTTTCGAACATACTTTTTACTTAATGGCCCAACCTGTTTTCAAGCATCGCATAA
This sequence comes from Prevotella sp., assembly GCA_018385335.1. Taxonomy (GTDB): domain Bacteria; phylum Bacteroidota; class Bacteroidia; order Bacteroidales; family Bacteroidaceae; genus Prevotella. The sequence continues at coordinate 23,763 of JAHAZN010000061.1, read as the reverse complement.
AAAACTATTGATTAGCGGATAATAACAGCGCAGTTTTAATGTATAAGTAGCCGAGTTATATTCATAATCTGCTTATTTGTCGAAATATAAACGTGCGCAAATTTTAATAATCAAAGTGGAACATAATTCTTTAATAGGCAGGTGTTGTGATTGTTCCTGATACATCATACTCTTTGATGCTGACATTGTCAGTTTATGTGCACATACATTACATACTTTAAATGTAATATGGTGTGAGCAGAGCAAACTATGACAAACAAATATCTTCCAATTATTTGCTTGTGTCGCCATTATTTCCTATTTTTGCAACATAAACCAATGACATTTCATTATGCTGAGCGAAAACAAGTATATACGATTTGATTGGGCAGTGAAGCGTATGCAGAGAGACAAGGCCAACTTTGCTGTATTGGAAGGACTGGTAACCGTTCTTCTCAATGAACATATCACTATCATCGAACTGCTTGAGAGCGAAGGCAACCAAGACAAGAGTGATACCAAGTTTAATCGTGTTGATATCAAGGCAAAGAACAGCAAGGGAGAGATAATCTTCGCAGAGGTAAAGTGCGGAAATGCATACTTTGCAGAATAAAGCAACGAATATTGACAATGAATATAAAACATTTTTTTTTACTGGCACTAATGATGCTCATCTCCTTGAGTGCATCCACTCAGAGTAGGAGGAGTGTTGCTATCTTGGGTGACTCCTATAGCACTTTTGAAAATTATCTCTCCTGTGACACCAATGCTGTGTGGTATTTCCAGGGCAAACAAAAACGCACTGATGTAACTGATGTTGAACAGACATGGTGGCATCAGCTGATAAAAGAGAAGGGATGGCGACTGGAATGTAACAACTCTTTCTCAGGTTCCACGATTTGCTATACTGGTTATGGTGGAGAGGATTATCAGAACAGGTCATTCCATAACCGCTTACGCTATCTCGGTTCACCAGACATCATTCTCGTCTTCGGTGCCACCAACGATTGTTGGGCAAAGTCGCCTATAGGTGAGTTTAAATATGCAGACTGGACCAAAGAGGAACTCTATTCTTTCCGTCCTGCCATGGCTGCCATGTGTAACGGATTGAGGAAGCGTTATCCCAACGTAGACATCTATTTTATTATGAACAGCGAACTCACTGAGACCATTACTTCGTCATGTAGCACCATCTGTGAGTATTATCATATACCGATGATTATGCTCCATGACATAGAGAAAATCAATGGTCATCCTTCCATCAAGGGCATGAAAGCTATTGCTGAGCAGGTAGGGGCTGCAGTAAAATAAATCCTTGTTTCCAATAGTCACGACAGAAAAACAAAACTCTCGAGCGATGAAAAAAACACTGCTTCCACTCTTGATGAGTCTATTGTCATTCTTCACTGTCCATGCAGCGCAGGAGGTGACTGAGGGCGTGATAGATGGGAATTTTGTTGATGAAGCAACGATGAAAGGCGACCTTCTGCAGATGCTCGCCAATTTTGCTCAATATCTGAAGAACGACTTCAAACAGGCACAGGCTCCTAATAGTATCGGCGAGGAGTGTGGCTGTTTCATGAGTTATTCCACCATGAAGAACAACGAAGATGGAGTGCGCACCAATGCTGACCTCTCCATGGTGGCTGCTTTCTTAGTGAAATATGCAAAAGGAAAGGTGATACTGCCATCTGGTGTGAGTTGGGAAGACCTGGATGATATGGCTATGAAATCGCTCGTCTTTGCCTATTCCACACACAAAGCCAACCGACTGAAGGTGTGCGCAGGCAATAACTACTGGGGCTCTTTGTCCACCGCCGACCATGTATGGGAGAGCTCGCTCTGGGCAATGTCGGTAGCATATTCCGCCTTTTTTCAATGGGACCGACTGTCGAATACACAGAAAGGATATATCAAAGAACTCTTGGTTGCTGAATGTAACTACGAATTAGAGAGAGAAATTCTCACAGGATACCTCGGCGACACCAAAGCAGAAGAGAACGGATGGGAGGCGGATGTGCTAGCCGTTACACTCGCATTATTTCCCTATGACAAACGTGCTCCACGTTGGTTTGAACGACTCCGAGAATTTGCTATCAATAGCCACTCGCACAAGGATGATGCCAATAACCACAAGGTGATAGACCCCCACTATGACAAAACTACCGTAGCACAGCTCTACAAAGGCCCCAACCTCTACGATGATTTCACACTGCAGAATCATAATTATTTTCATACCTCTTATCAGAATGTGGTCATCCAAGAGCTTGGTGAGGCAGAATTGGCTCTCAAACTCTTTCAGACAACACTCTATGGTGAAGAGCGATGGAAGACTAATGCACTCATGCACAACAATGACAAAGTGCAGAAAGAGGTGCTCAACTGGTTGGCACTTGCCGATGGTGAACTTGCCATGCCCAATGGTAACGATTGGAGTCTCTTCCTATATGACCAGATGACATCTTACACAACTAACGCCTGTTTCCTAAGGGATGCCGATGCACTGATGCTCGAGAACTTAGCTTATAAGATGATCAAGGCACGACAACTAACGACAGAGGATGGTGCATGGTTGCTTAGATCGGATATCGGACCGAGAAGGATGGGGGTAGAGGCTCACAGGGTTATGATGACTTATCTCATGCATCATGTGGCATCAACAGCAGAGATGCAACCCACTGATTTCGAATCTTTTCGTCATCGATATTCAGAAGCCAGACATATTAAGAGTCAAAACATCATAAGATCCTATACCAAAGACCGCTTCACCACCTTCTCATGGGCTGCCGGCATACGCAGTTATACGGGATATATCGCAGCTAACTCAATAGATAAGAATAAAATTGTCGTTCCCTTCAAACAACATAACACAGGCAACTTCATAGGATGGTATCAGGTGGAAGGAAAGAAAATTAATGCAACACCTGTAGTGGAGGGTAATTATCAGCTTGACGGCAACGCGTGGGTGATGAATGGTGAATTGAACACCAATGATTCAACGCTCAACAACAGACTGGCCATCTTCTCAACTCCAGGCAACGCCGTCATCTATCTCGACGATGTCACTGCACTTATCGACTGCTCCATCACCAAGGAACAAGGGGGACTGATGGCTATCTCTGTTGATGAACTGACAAAGATGGAGAGAATACTCTACTATGAGAATGGAAAGTTACAGACTGATGGCAAAGAACTTGTTGAGTTTCAGTCGCCATGGATAAACATCGATAATGCTTTTGGTGTTGTGACGAAGAATAACAGGATGGCTTTTGGAGATAGAGTCAATAACAACTCTATCATGACTGCTAAACTCTATGCTGCCTACTCTTCACAGAATAGGCTCATGAAGGCGGGTGAGAAGGTGGGTGCACGGCAGATGGTTTACTACAGCAATATCTCTGCCGAGGAGACACAACGAATGAGCACAGAGATGATAACGCTTAACAATCAACTGCCTGAGGGATGGAATGGTGTGATGGTGGCTGACCCCGATGGCACTCACTATCTCATGGTGAGCAATTTCAGAGGCATGGAACAGGCTTTCTTCTGTGTTCCAAAAACTTCACAGGGCTATCCCGTGCTTGCCCAAGAGACCATTGGAGGAAGGGTGAAACTGCAACTTAAACAGAACAGCAGTAAGGTATGCAACACCCAACTCTTCGTAGATGACCCTACGCTCAATACCATACTCGTAAATGGGAGACCAACTGTAGCTATTATAGAAAAAGTATCCGATATCAAGGACTACTATACAATAAATGCTATCACTCCTAAAGGATTGGTAAAGAAGAGGATAAATATGAAAGGTAAAGTTAAGGTAGAGATTAAGAACGAAAAGATAAAAGTAACTAAGATAAGAGAATAGAATAAAATAAAAATGAATACCAAAGATATACAAATCAATGATTACAACTATCCCCTGTCTGATGAGAGGATAGCCAAATACCCGCTGAAAGAGCGTGACCACTCCAAACTCCTTATCTACAAGCAGGGAAAGGTGAGCGAAGACGTGTTCTTTCATATTGCCGACTATCTGCCGATGGGATCACTCATGGTGATGAACAATACAAAGGTAATTCAGGCACGACTGCATTTCAGAAAGGCAACAGGGGCTCTCATAGAAATCTTCTTACTCGAGCCTGCGTTACCTGCCGACTATGAACAGATGTTTCAGAGCAGAGGTAGATGTGAGTGGTTCTGTCTCGTGGGCAACCTAAAGAAATGGAAGGAAGGGCAACTGTCAAGGGGCTTCACTATAGATGACCATGAGGTGACGGTGACTGCAGAGAGAGTAGGAGAGGCAGCTACAAGTCAGCGCATCGCCTTCACATGGGATGATAACCAACTCTCAATGGCTGAACTTATCGATAGTATCGGCGAACTGCCCATCCCGCCCTATCTCAACAGAAAGACTGAAGAGTGTGACAAGACCACCTACCAGACTGTCTATTCGAAGATAAAAGGCAGTGTGGCAGCACCCACCGCTGGACTGCATTTTACTGCTGATGTCTTAGCAACCCTTGACAACAAGGGTATAGAACGCGAGGAAGTGACACTCCATGTAGGAGCGGGCACATTCAAACCCGTGAAGAGTCTCCATATCGGTGAACATGACATGCATACTGAGACCTTCTGCGTGAAGAAACAAACCATAGAACGATTGATAGCACATCAGGGACACGCTGTTGCCGTGGGCACAACGAGCGTAAGAACACTGGAGAGCCTTTATTATATAGGATATAAGATGCTTCAACTGCCTGATGCAGAAGAACAACACTGGCATGTGGAACAGTGGGAACCTTATCAGATGCAAGTAGCTCCTGATGACGCTCCCACAACAATGGAAGCATTACAGGCTATTGCCAACTACATGCAACGTAATGCTCTTACCACCTTGCATGGAAGTACACAGATTATCATTGCACCAGGCTATAACTATCATATAGTGAAGATGCTCATCACCAATTTCCATCAACCACAGAGTACATTGCTACTTCTCGTGAGTGCCTTCGTTCATGGTGACTGGCGCAACATCTACGACTATGCACTGCAACATGAATTCAGATTCCTGAGTTACGGAGACAGTTCGTTGCTCATCCCATAAATACAAAAATGCTAAACAAAAGAATGAAAACAATGAAGATAGGAGATAAGGTAAGATTCCTTAATGAGATAGGAGGCGGCGTGGTGGTCGGATTCCAAGCAAAGAATATCGTATTGGTAGAAGACGAAGATGGTTTCCAAGTACCTATGGCCATCACCGATGTGGTGGTGATTGATGAAGACAAGGATGCGGTAGTGAAACAGGGTGTTGCCACAACTAACATGCCAGTACCCGAGAAGAAGGTGAGCGTGAAGGTAAACGAGCAACCCACGCTGACTGACCTGCTGGCCAATGAACGTCCTGGTGGAGATGTTCTCACCGTGATGATTGCCTTCGTACCAATGTCGCCCCTTCAACAGCCTGATGTGCGTTTCGAAGCCTATCTCATCAACGACAGCAATTACGAGATGCTCTACACACTCTCTACGGCTGAGGGCAATGGCTGGCGATTGAGGAAGGCAGGAAAGATTGAAGCCAATACCAAACTCTTTGTCGATGAACTTGGCAGAAGCGACCTGAACGAATGGGAAAGGGTGGCAGTGCAGGTAATAGCCTACAAGAGAGAGAAACACTATATGATAAAACCCGCTGTTGACGTACAGTTGCGCATTGATACAGTGAAGTTTTATAAGTTGCACAAATTCGTTGAAAACGATTTCTTCGAAGAGGACGCACTTCTCTATCCCGTCATTGAGAACGACATAGTTGCCCGCACCTTGGTTATTGATACCAAGAAACTCAAACAGGAGATGGCACAGAAGAGTAGGGCAGATGTAGCACCGGCACGCATGGAGAACAGCAAGAAAGAAAAAGATGCACCTGTCGTTGTTGACCTGCATGCATCAGAACTCCTTGAAACAACAACAGGGATGTCGGCGGCAGATATCTTCAACTATCAACTCGATACGGTGAGGAAAACCATCGATAGTTATCTGAAGAAGAAAGGCACACACATCGTGTTCATCCATGGAAAGGGTGAGGGAGTGTTGCGTCAGGCCATTATACGAGAACTGAAATACCGCTATAAGCAACTCACCTATCAAGATGCTTCGTTTAGAGAGTATGGTTATGGCGCTACGGAAGTAAGAATTTAAAAGAACAAAGATTATGAATTATGGAATGATGAAGGTAGCAGCTGCCATACCAGCTGTGAAGGTTGCTGCTCCGATGTTTAACGAGCAATCGATAGAGACACTCATCAGTGAAGCAGCAGAAAAGAACGTAGAGGTGATATGTTTTCCTGAACTCAGTATCACTGGCTATTCATGTCAGGACCTCTTTCACAATCAGCAACTTCTTGACAATGCAGAGGTGGCACTCATGCAACTCATGCTCTTCACCCGTCAATACGATATCATCGTGGTGGTGGGCATGCCGGTGCGCACAAATACGTTGTTGCTTAACTGTGCCGTGGTGTTGCAGAAAGGTAATATCCTTGGTCTAGTGCCCAAGACTTATCTCCCCAACTACAATGAGTTTTATGAGCAGCGATGGTTTGCATCGGCTTCTGTAATAGGCGACGAAGAGGTATGTCTGGCAGGAAGTCCTGTCACCATCTCATCATCACCTACACTCTTTGTCACTCCGTCAGGGATAAAGATAGGCATTGAACTTTGTGAAGATGTATGGTCGCCACTCCCACCGAGTACCCATCTCACCCTTGCTGGCGCCGATATCATCCTTAATCTTTCTGCCACCGACGAACTGATAGGCAAACACAACTATCTCGTACACCTGCTTTCAGGACAAAGTGCACGCACTATCAGTGCGTATGTCTATGCCAGTTGTGGTTTCGGTGAGAGTACGCAGGATGTGGTCTATGGAGGCAATGCAATGATATTTGAGAATGGACGTTGTCTGGCATCAGCCGATCGCTTTGCTTTATATCCACAACTCAGTGTAGCACAGATAGATATCGAACGACTGAGAGTGGAGCGACGTGCCAACACTACCTTCGCGGCTACACAGAAAAACTGCTCAGCAAGGCTAATAAAGACACAATCCACAGAACCTGAAAAATTTGTCTATGAGCGTGTGGTGAACCCTTGGCCTTTCATTCCCGAACAAAATAGCATGCAGACAACATGTGAGGAGATTCTAAGTATTCAGACCATGGGACTGGTCAAGCGACTCGCACACACTCACTGCAATAAAGTGGTGTTGGGTATCAGTGGTGGACTGGATTCAACGCTCGCCCTCCTCGTCTGCGTGCGTGCCTTCGATGCATTAGAGATAGACCGAAAGGGTATCATCGGCATCACCATGCCAGGCTTTGGCACCACCGACCGCACTTATAACAACGCCATTCGTCTTATGCAGTCACTTGGTGTTACGATGCGTGAAATAAGTATAGCAAAGAGTGTACTTCAACATTTTGAGGATATCGGACAAGAGGCAAATACCCACGATGTGACCTATGAGAATAGTCAGGCACGCGAACGCACTCAGGTGCTTATGGATGTGGCTAACAAAGAGGGAGGATTGGTGATTGGTACGGGCGACCTCAGTGAACTTGCATTGGGATGGGCCACCTACAACGGCGACCACATGTCGATGTATGCTGTGAATACAGGTGTACCCAAGACATTGGTGAAGTATCTCGTGAGATACATGGCTACCAGTCGTGTAGATGCCGAAAGCAGTTGCACACTACTCGATATTATCGATACACCGATCAGTCCGGAACTCATTCCTGCCGACAGCGAAGGAAACATCAAACAGAAGACCGAAGACCTTGTAGGACCCTATGAGCTCCACGATTTCTTTCTCTATTACTTTCTTCGTCTCGGCTATTCAAAACAGAAAATCCTGCTTATGGCAGAGCACGCATTCGACGGACATCATCCACAGGCAGGTGTCTATACTAAAGAGGTGATAGAACATTGGTTGGAAGTATTCTGCCGAAGATTTTTCGCACAACAGTTTAAACGCTCCTGTCTGCCCGATGGTCCCAAGGTGGGAAGCGTGAGTCTTAGTCCACGCGGCGACTGGCGCATGCCGAGTGATGCTGTAGCTTTCTAATAGTGGGATGTGATAGAGAGCGTAGCTTATCTGAGATAGGGATTAGAGCGACACTCTTCAGAGATGGTGGTCTGTGGCCCGTGACCGGGATAGACCACCGTCTCTTTTGGTAGGGTGATCTTCACTCGTTGGAGACTCTCCATGATATCATCGAACGAACCAAGCTCGAAGTCGGTCCTGCCTATACTCATCTTAAACAGCGTATCACCGGTAAACACCACACCTTCCTCCTCGCAATAGAAGAACACGGAGCCAGGGGTGTGACCAGGGGTAGGGATAAGGGTGAGAAGGTGACTGCCGAAAGTGATGACATCGGTAAACTGAAGATACTTGCCCACGAGTGGCATAGGTGTATGCAGAGCCTCTCCACAAAAGAGCATCGACTGCTCATTGAGCTTTGCCATCAGCGGTTCATCGGCAGCAGGTACCTCTACCTTCAACTGGTATTCTTGCCATAGGAGGGCATCGCCAAAGTGATGGTCAACGTGTCCATGAGTAGCTATGAGGTGTTTTAAAGTGAGCTGTTCCTGCTTGACATATTCCAGCAGTGCTCGCTGTTCCGACTGAAAGAGCGCACCGCAGTCGATCACCACAGCCTCTTTTGTCTCATCGCTCACGATATAGCAGTTTTCCTGAAACTGATTACATACAATTGTCTTGATGTTAAGCATAACACTATCTATTATAATCCGAGATATACTACCTTCTTTTCCTTAAACCACACCTCGCCGAAGAAGTTGCTTATGTCATCTGTCGTTACGACATGTCGGAAAAGCTGTAATTCCCCTTCTAGATTACCGCCTTTAAGACAGATCACCCCATTGGGCAAACTGTTTCTCTGCTGCTTGGCAATATTCTTCTTCACAATCTTCACGAGGTCGGGGAGCGGCATCACTGCTCTACTTACTACAAAATCGTAGAGACCTTTCTCCTCCTCGCCACGACGATGAATCGGATGGCAGTTGGTGAGACCTATAGCCCCTGCTACCTCTGTAGCTACACGTATCTTCTTCCCCGTACCATCAATGAGTGTGAAGTCGCATTCGGGAAACATAATAGCCAAAGGAATGCCAGGGAAGCCACCTCCAGTGCCAAAGTCTAGAATCTTGCTACCAGCTCTGAAGTTGATTACTTTGGCTATGGCAAGAGAGTGGAGCACATGATGTTCATAGAAGTGGTCCATATCCTTGCGTGAGATGACATTGATTTTTGCATTCCACTCATTGTAGAGCGTAGCCAGGGCCCCAAACTGTTCCTTCTGCTGTTCGCTCAGCGTGGGGAAATAACTTTCTATCAGTTGCATTCCTTAAATAAATAATGTGTATATTGGTTCGGATGCCCGATACCATGGAAATAATTATTTAAGCACAACACCGCCTTAATGATGAGCGCATGTGAGCATTGCAAAAGTACGAAAAATATTTCATTCACGCTTCTTATTCTAAAAAGTTTTTAAAAAATCACCAGTGCCAGTGCATTTTAATATTATTTAGAAAGATGATTGTTCGAAATCACCTATTTATTTTTTACTTTTGTGCCAATTTAGAGCAAATCATGTAGATTAACACTTAATAATTCTATACTAATTATGGCAGAAGCTATAGATATCAGAGAACTTAATGAGCGCATTGCCCAGCAAAGTGCTTTTGTTACAAACATCACCACCGGTATGGATCAAGTGATTGTAGGTCAGCGCCATTTGGTTGAAAGTCTGCTCATTGCGTTACTCAGTGACGGTCATATTCTTCTTGAGGGTGTACCTGGATTGGCAAAGACATTAGCTATCAAGACACTCTCTCAACTGATTGATGCCCAGTTTAGCAGAGTACAGTTTACCCCAGACCTTCTTCCTGCTGACGTGGTTGGTACGATGGTCTATTCGCAAAAGGACGAGCAGTTCCAGGTTAAGCAGGGTCCGGTATTTGCTAATTTCGTGCTGGCTGATGAGATCAACCGTGCACCTGCCAAGGTTCAGAGTGCACTCCTAGAAGCCATGCAGGAGAAACAAGTGACGATAGGCAGTAAGACTTTCACCTTGCCCAAACCTTTCCTTGTGATGGCTACACAAAACCCCATTGAACAGGAAGGTACCTACCCGTTGCCCGAGGCACAGATGGACCGATTCATGATGAAGGTGGTGGTAGATTATCCCACTATCGACGAAGAGCGTCGTATCGTGAGAGAGAACCTTGCAGGAGCACTGCCCGAGGTTAAGCCCGTAGCCACAACAGAGGAGATTATGACAGCACGCAAGGTAGTGCGTGAGGTGTATATCGATGAGAAGATAGAACGTTATGTCACCGACATCGTGTTTGCAACGCGTTATCCCGACCGATATGGACTCGGCGAATTGAAGGATTTTATTGCCTTTGGTGGTAGTCCACGTGCAAGTATATGTTTAGCCAAGGCAGCCCGTGCCTATGCGTTCGTGAAGCGCAGAGGTTATGTAGTGCCCGAAGATATTCGTTCCGTAGCCCACGACGTGCTCCGCCATCGTATTGGTCTGACCTACGAAGCTGAAGCCTCTAACATAAGCGTTGAGGAACTTGTGAGCAGAGTTATCAACAAGGTAGAAGTGCCCTAATGACAAATACAGGATTAGACTCGAGCGAACTTCTCAAACGTGTGCGTCGCATTGAGATAAAGACACGCGGATTGAGTGCTAACATCTTTGCTGGTCAATATCACTCGGCCTTCAAGGGTCGTGGTATGGCCTTCAGTGAGGTGCGTGAATATCAGTTTGGGGATGATGTTCGTGATATCGACTGGAATGTAACAGCACGCTTCAATCACCCCTATGTAAAGGTGTTTGAAGAGGAGCGCGAACTCACACTCATGCTGATGGTGGATGTGAGCGGTTCGCTCTCCTTTGCTACACAGGGACAGATGAAGCGTCATCTTGCTGTCGAGATAGCTGCTACGCTTGCCTTCAGTGCTTTGCAGAACAACGACAAGATAGGGATGGTTTTCTTCTCAGATAGGATAGAGAAATATATCCCACCTAAGAAGGGGCGAAAACATATTCTCTATATGATACGTGAAATGCTGGAGTTTCAGCCAGAGAGTCATGCTACCAACCTTCCTATGGCATTTGAGTTCCTGATGAGCGTGATGAAACGTCGTTGCACCGCTTTCTTTTTAAGCGACTTCATGATGTCCTTGTCTGATGCCGACAATATCATCTTCCAGTTGGTAGGACGACGTCATGACACTATCGCAGTGCAGATCTATGATGCCTGGGAACAGCGGTTACCCGATGTTGGCTTACTGCGTGTGCTCGATGCGGAGACAGGCGAAGAACGATATATCGACACATCAAACAAAAAGCTCCGAGCCAATTACCAACGAAATTGGCAGCAACATCAACAGCGCCTTGTGCAACTGTTTAACAAGAGTAAGATTGACTATATGAGTGTAGCCACTGATGGTGATTTCGTAAGAGCGCTCCGTGGCCTATTTGAAATGCGAATAAGATAAAAATGAGATACCGATATCTATTCTCAATACTCTTCATACTTCTCACTGTCGCCCTTCCCTCGTGGTCGCAGGTCACGGTGAGCTGCCGTTTGGGAGAGGTTGCCATATTGATAGGAGAACAGACGACACTCACACTGTCGGCTCATGTCAACAATAGTTCAACGGTGGTATTCCCATCATTTCAGCCGGGCGAACAGATAGTGCCTGGCGTTGAGGTATTGCACCAGCAAGATGTGGATTCAATCACTGCCGACCCCTCGGTATGCCAGCGTTCACGTATCTATACGCTCACCTCATTCGATGGCAAGCTCTATGCGCTGCCTCCTATGAAGATAAAGATAGATGGCAAGGTCTTTACCTCCAACAAACTGGCATTGAAAGTTGTTGAGGTAGAGGTTGATACGCTCCACACCGATAAGTTCTTTCCACCTAATGACGTACAGGATAATCCCTTCCTATGGTCAGAATGGACGACACCACTCACTCTCAGTGTACTAGTTCTCGTTATGCTCTGTCTGTTGCTCTTCTGCTATCAGCGCCTGGTAAGTGGCAAGCCTATCATCTACCGCCGACCAGAGAAGAAGCTGCCTCCACACCAGAAGGCAATGAAGGCAATAGAACGCATCAAGGAGTCGCATCTATCCACTTCTGAGAACTCAAAAGAATACTACACACAGCTCACAGATGCCCTGCGCAGATACATTGAGGAGCGTTACAACTTCAATGCAATGGAGATGACGAGTAGCGAGATTATAAGTCAGTTATTGTCGTCGTCAGACCCGAAGCAGGTAGAGGAATTGCGCGAGTTATTTGTCACTGCTGACTTAGTAAAGTTTGCCAAATACTCCACCCTCATCAATGAGAATGACAAGAACCTGCTCAATGCCATAGAGTTTATCAATGTCACCAAGAGTGAACAGCCTGTGGAGCCCGCTAAGCCAATGCTGACGATAGAGGAGAAGGAGCATCTGCAGAAGCGCAACAAGCTCAGCCTGTTTATGTTTATTCTTGGCATCGTGGCCATTATTCTCATAGTGTTGCTGGTGATTGAAGTTTATCAAAATCTGTTCTAATAATGATAGAGTTTGCCCATCCCGCATATTTCCTTCTTCTGCTGCTACTCATTCCTTATTTGTTGTGGCAGTTGATGTTTCAAAAGAAAAGTGAGCCAACGATGAGTGTGAGCGATGCGTCGGTTTTCCACTCCTCACCAGTGAGTTGGAGAGTGCGTCTCATCCCTCTTCCTCTCATCCTGCGTGTTCTTGCATATGTGTTGATAGTCACAGCGTTGGCACGACCACAGACGAGCAATGCCTGGCAGAATAAATCGATAGAAGGAATCGACATCATGCTTGCTGTCGATGTTTCTACCAGCATGTTGGCTGAAGACCTCAAACCTAACCGGATTGAGGCTGCCAAACAGGTGGCTACAGAGTTTATCAATGGTCGCCCCAACGACAATATCGGTCTTACGGTGTTTGCTGGCGAAGCCTTCACTCAGTGTCCTATGACCACTGACCAGGTGTCGCTCCTGCAACTGTTACACAACGTGCGCACCGATCTCGCTCTCCGTGGATTCATACAAGACGGAACGGCGATAGGCATGGGACTGGCCAATGCCGTAGCACGACTAAAGCAGTCGAAGGCCAAGAGCAAGGTGGTCATCCTCCTCACCGATGGCTCAAACAACATGGGCGACCTCTCGCCTATGACGGCAGCAGAGATAGCCAAGAGTTTCGGAGTGAGGGTTTATACTATTGGTGTAGGAACAAATAAACTCGCCCCTTATCCCATGCCTGTTGCAGGAGGGGTGCAGTATGTCAATATCCCCGTAGAGATAGACACTAAAACATTGCGCGACATTGCGCTCGCCACCGATGGCAATTTCTATAGGGCTACAAATACTCGTGAGCTACATGAGATTTACAAGGAGATAGATCAGTTGGAGAAAACCAAACTTAACGTGAAGAAGTTTAGTAAACGCTATGAGATTTACCAACCCTTTGTGCTGATAGCCTTCCTTTTGCTGGTAGCGGACCTTCTCTTGCGTCTCACCCTTTTGCGTCGCATTCCCTAACTCAAAAAATGCAGAAAGATGTTTAAATTTCAAGATCCACAATACCTCTTCCTCCTCGCCGTCATCCCTGTGTTCCTGCTGATATGGATAATGATGGCCTACAAACGGAGGAAACAGATGAAGAAGATAGGTCAACTCACCCTTCTAGCCCAGTTGATGCCCGACGTATCAGTGTGGCGTCCTAGAGTGAAGTTCCTGCTGTTCTGCAGTGCACTGACGATGCTTATCCTCATGCTTGCCCGCCCACAGATGGGTACCAAGATAACCAAAGAGAAACACTCGGGTATAGAAACCATCATCGCGATGGATATCAGTAACTCTATGCGTGCCACCGATGTCGCTCCTAGTCGTCTTGACCGAAGTAAGATGATGATAGAGAACATGGTTGACCATTTTACTGACGACAAGGTAGGTCTGCTTGTCTTTGCTGGTGACGCCTTTGTTCAGTTGCCCATCACGAGTGACTATGTGTCAGCCAAGATGTTTCTTGGCAGCATCGACCCTTCGATGATTTCCCTTCAAGGCACCGACATCGCCCGTGCTATCAATATGGCATCGTCAAGTTTTACCCAACAGGAAGGCGTGGGACGTGCTATCATCGTTATCACTGACGGTGAAGACCATGAGGGCGGTGCTGTAGAAGCCGCTGAGGAAGCTCGAAAGAAAGGTATTCGTGTCATTGTCCTTGGTGTCGGTTCCACTTCAGGTGCTCCTATCCCAGTAAAAGAAGGGTCGGGCGAATATATGACCGACAATACAGGCGAAGTGGTGATGTCGGCACTCAACGAGCGTATGTGTAAGGATATTGCGCGTGCTGGAGGCGGCAGTTATATTCATGTTGATAACAACAGTGATGCACAGCGTCAGTTGAACAACGCTCTTGAAGATTTGACACATAAGGAGATGGAGACGGAAATTTACAGCGATTATGACGAGCAGTTTCAGGCCTTTGGCTGTCTTGCAATATTCTTCCTTATAGCTGATGCTCTGCTGCTCCGTCGCAAGAATCGTTTTGCACGCCGTCTGCAACTCTTTAGTGGGCGCAGGACTGGCAAGACTATGCTCCTCCTCATCTTACTTCTCACTACACTGACCGTATCCGCCCAGGAGAGTCGTCGTGATATCCGTCAAGGCAATAAAGCTTTCCATCAGCAGAATTATGCTACTGCAGAGACTGCTTACCGCAAGGCATTAGAGAAAGAACCAAAGAACCCTCAGGCCCTCTATAACCTCGGCAATGCCCTCATGGCACAGGGTAAAGACTCTTCGGCAGTGAGAGAGTTTGAAGAGGCCGCACGACAAGAGACTGTTCCGCTTCGCCGTGCTATGTCCTATCATAACCTTGGTGTGTTATGCCAAAAGAAGCAACTCTTTGCCGAGGCTATCGAAGCATATAAGAATGCACTTCGCATCGACCCTACCAACGATGCGACACGCTATAATTTAGCTCTTTGCAAATATCAGCTAAAGCAACAGCAGCAGGACAACAAAAACCAGCAGAACCAACAGAAGGATGGTGGTAAGAACAAACAGCAGAACAAGCAAGACAAACAGGATAAAGATGATAAACAGGACAAACAAGATAAACAAGAGAATGATAAACAGAACCAGCAGCCGCAGCCTCGTCAGCAGGATAAGCAGATGAGCAAAGAAAATGCCGAGCAACTTCTCAATGCCGCCATGCAGCAAGAGAAAGACACACAGCGCAAGATGAAGGAGGCACAAAAGCAACCCGGCAAGCGTCAGCTCGATAAAAACTGGTAATCATTTCAATTCATGAGTATGCGTATGACAAGAAATATATTCAGATATTCCGCGATTATTTTCCTACTGCTCACACTCTTCTCAGCAGCCTATGGACAGCAGTTTGTGGCACGTGGCCCTTCTGAGGTTGGCGTGGGTGAGCAGTTTCGTGTCACTTTCACCATCAACACGCAAAACGTGAGTGGGTTTAAGGCACCGGCCTTTCCTCATGAAATTGAAGTGCTGATGGGACCGAGAACATCGTCGCAGTCGAGTTATCAGATTATCAATGGCAAAACCTCTTCATCATCGTCCATCACCTATACTTATATCCTCATGGCCGACAAGAAGGGCAAATATTCCATCCCTGCTGCACACATCACAGCTGATGGTAAGAGCGTGAGCTCCAATCCCATTCAGATCTATGTCAATGCGTCGGCAAGTAGTAACGGCGGTGGACAAAGCAGTGGATATAATAATAGACAGTCGTCACCACACCCAGCAGGAACGGCCATCAGTGGTTCCGACCTCTTCATCAAGGTAAGTGCCAACAAGAGTAGGGTAGTAGAACAGGAACCTGTGCTGCTTACCTATAAGGTATATACCCTTGTTGATCTCACCCAATTAGAGGGTAAGATGCCCGACCTCAAAGGATTCCATACACAAGAGATACCGTTGCCTCAGCAGAAGAGTTTTAAGGTAGAGACCATCAACGGCCGTTCTTATCGCACGGTAACCTGGAGTCAGTATGTCATGTTTCCACAGGTAACCGGTAAGCTTCAGGTTCCCTCTATTACCTTCAATGGCGTGGTGGTGCAGCGTAACCGTAATATCGACCCCTTCGAAGCCTTCTTCAATGGCGGTTCGGGCTATGTGGAGGTAAAGAAGAAAATCATCGCTCCATCTATCACACTGCAGGTGGACCCATTGCCAACTAAGCCATCCGACTTCTCTCTTGGTGTGGGAAAGATGAACATCTCCTCGTTGATAGACAAACAGACGGTGAAAGCCGGCGATCCTGTGAAGGTGAGTGTAGTGGTGAGCGGTAGCGGTAATCTAAAACTGCTTCGCCAGCCCGATATCAATATACCTAAAGACTTTGATAAATATGATGCAAAGATTACTGACAAGACCAAACTTACGACTCAGGGCGTTGAGGGAAAGATTATCTACGACTTTCTCATCGTTCCCCGTCATGCGGGCAAGTATGAGGTGCCGCCAATCACCTTTACCTATTATGATACGGATCAGCGCAGTTATCGCACACTGACTACCGAGGCCCATCGACTGGAAGTTACTCCTGGTAGCGGCCGACAGATTGTTCAGCGAGAAGAGGTGGAAGAGATAGGTAAGGATATTCGCTTCATCCATACTGGCAAGGTGACGTTTGAGCACGACGATAGTCCCTTCTTCCTCTCGGCAGCTTATCTCTGGGGGCTGGCATTGCAGGTGCTGCTCTTTCTGATAGCATTGGTTGTCATCAATAGCTACTTGAAACATCATGCAGATGTTATTGGTTCGCGCGGTAAGCGTGCCAACAAGGTGGCTACCCGCAAACTCCGTCAGGCTGCCCGCATGATGAATCGTGGAGCAGTGGATGAGTTCTACGATGAGGTGTTGCGCGCCCTCTGGGGGTATGTCGGTGACAGATACAATATCTCTGCCTCTGAACTCACCCCCGACAAGCTGAGTACCACGTTTGAAAAGCATCAGGTGAAGACGGAGAGTGCGCAGTCGTTCCTCGCTGCCATCGAGGAGTGTGAGTTTGAACGTTATGCACCTGGTGATGCCAAGGGTAACATGCAGAAGACTTACGATGCAGCGCTCTCGGCCATTACCCTCATTGAAGAAGATATGAAGAAGAAGAAAACGAAAATGCCTACCTCTTGTGTTATCGTTCTGCTAACCATGAGTCTTTCGCTTTTCAGCTCACTCGAGGTGTCAGCAGCCACACAGCTCACAGATACCCAGCTCAAAATGCAGGCTGATGATGCCTATACGCGTCAACAGTATCAGAAGTCCATCACACTCTATCGCCAACTATTGGAACGCGGTTCCGATGCTGATGTATATTACAACCTCGGCAACGCCTACTACCGCACCGACAGCATCACGCGTGCCATCATCTGTTATGAGCACGCCCTGCTCCTCCGACCTGGTAATAGCGACATACGTTATAACCTGCAGATGGCACGTGAGCGCACGATAGATAAGATCACTCCCCTCAATGAGATGTTCTTTATCACATGGTATCGCTCATTGGTCAATCTCTTCAATGCAGACACCTGGGCCATCATCGTACAGGTATCGCTGGCATTAGCACTACTCCTTCTGTTGCTTTGGCGTTTGTCACCTATCGTTGTGTGGCGCAAGATAGGATTCTTCTCAGCGCTTTTCTTCTTTGTAATAGCACTTTGCTCTCATCTTTTTGCCGCTGAGCAGAACCGTCGTGTACGTTCCCATAGTGGTGCGGTGATTGTCTCCACCGTAGTGAGTGTGAAGAGTACACCATCGCAGCATGGCACCGAACTTTTCCTGCTTCACGAGGGCACGAAAGTAGATATCACTGATGACAGTATGAAGGAATGGAAAGCCGTGAGAGTGGCTGATGGTAAGGAAGGGTGGTTATCCACTAAGTCAATAGAGCGAATCAACTAATTGTAGAGACTATGCTCAACGATGTGCTCATCCCTCTCGACCAAGAACTCCTGTCGTTGCTCAACGGCAGTAGGTCGGTGTATTTTGACCGCCTTATCGACCAGCTCACCACGGCTAGTACTTGGATACCGCTTTATGTAGCGCTCCTACTGATGGTTGTCAAGAACAATGCTAGTATTCGTCAGGTGGTGTTTATCATAGTGTGTGCGACACTATGTGTTCTGCTTGCTGGCACGGTAGATGATATGTTTGTCAAACCTATGGTAGCCCGCCTGCGTCCCACCCACGACCCCACGATAGGTATTCTTGTTGATGTGGTTGATGGCTATCGTGGAGGCAAGTATGGATTTTTCTCTGCCCATGCCGCCAACACCATGAGCATAGCAGTTTATTTCAGTCTCTTGGTGCGTCACAAGGTATTTACGCTGATGATGGTGGGATGGTCCTTGCTCAACTGCTATACGCGCCTTTATCTCGGCGTGCATTATCCCATCGATATCCTCGTCGGTCTGACTTGGGGCACCCTCGTAGGCTTATTGATATGGCTCGTACAGCGAAGATTTACGACAACGCTCAACAGCGGCTTCATCTCTTCGCAATTTACATCCACAGGCTACCGTCTGTGTGATATTGATATGGTGAATGTGGTGTTGCTACTCATCTATTTCTACGCCCTCATCGTTTCCTGTTGGGCATGAGCAACCGTGGTTATTGATACATCAGTTGATGCCCCGCTCGTTGAGCGACTTGGCATAACGTGCAGCGTTGCGAAGATGCTCATCATAGGTCTTGGCAAAGTTGTGAGTACCCGAGAAATCCTCCTTGGCACACATATATAGATAGTCGTGTTTAGCGTGGTTGAGCACGGCGTCAATACCTCTGATAGAGGCAATCTTGATAGGTCCAGGAGGAAGTCCGGGATATTTGTATGTGTTGTAACGACTATCGGTGAGCAAGTGTTTGTGATAGATGCGTCGGATGCTGAAATCACCAAGTGCGAACTTCACGGTAGGGTCAGCTTGCAGGGGCATCCCCTCGGGATATTCTGTATTTTTGTAGTTGAGTCGGTTGAGATACATCCCAGCTACCATCGGTTTCTCACCATTGTTAGCAGTCTCCTCATCGATGATACTTGCCAGCGTTGCCACCTCATCCTCCGTAAGGTTGAGCCCCTGTGCTTTCTCCTTTCTTCCTTCTTTTGACCAGAACACATCATGTTCCTTCTTCATTCTCTGCATGAAAGCCTCCATGCCAATGTTCCAGTAGATACTGTAGGTGTTGGGCACAAAGAGGGCAGGTATGGTGGCTGTGTCATATCCTAACATTGCACATTGACTGCTGTCCTTCAGAAAATTGACAATCTCCATGCTGTCTATCATGAGTTTGTTGCCCAATAGGGCAGCGAGTCGTTCCATTGTTCGTGATTCGGGGATAGTGAGGTTGAGCGGGTCTTGTGCACCGTTCTTCAACTTTCGCCAGATGCGGAAGGTGGACACGCCCGGCTCTATGGCATATCGTCCTGTTCTCACCTGTTCGGCATACCCGCTATGACGGCAGAGTGTGCGTAGTGCGGCCATTCCCGGCGTAGAGGCGATATCGGTGAGTTTATTATAGACAGAGTCTTGAGTATCATTGTCGTCGATATACAAATAGGTTGTGGTCTGCTGTTGTGAGAAACTGGCCATGAGATAGTAGCAGCTAATGGCAATTGTCACTACTACCAAAACGGCAGCACAATGAAGATAAATCTTTGTGTTTGTAAAATACTTTAGCATAACGATTCTTTCTTTTTCCATGCAAAAATAATAAAAACGAATGAATGACGTGTAGCATTTACCAAAAAACATTATCTTTGCATCACTTTTTAATAGCACACAATAAAGTATGAAAACTTATCTCTTCGACCTCGACGGTACGCTGCTTGACAGTCTGTACGATCTTGCTGCAAGCACCAATTATGCGCTTCGTCAGCATGGTCTGCCCGAACATAGCATTGACGATGTGCGTTGTTTTGTGGGCAATGGTGTGGGACAACTCATCCACCGTGCCACTCCCGAAGGTTATCCTGAGGATGAGGAGGCTAAGGTTCTTGCCACATTCCGTGCTCATTATCTCCTTCACGCACTGGACCATACACAGCCTTATCCCGGCATCACTCCATTGCTCGACCGCCTGCATGCCGAGGGGCATCTCATCGGTATCGTGAGCAACAAGTTACAGGCAGGTGTAGATAGTCTGTGTCAGAGATTCTTTCCACAGGCTGATGTGGAGATAGGCGAGGGTGGTGGTCTCCGAAGAAAGCCCTTCCCCGACATGGTAGAAGAAGCTATCCAACGACTGCGTAAGGTACACCCTGGCACTGATTCACATCTCATAGGCAGTGCAGACACAACCATCTATATCGGAGATAGCGATATTGATGTGCTCACAGCGAAAAATGCAGGCCTGCCATGTCTAAGTGTACTTTGGGGATTTCGTGACAGAGATTTCCTCCTTGCCCATGGTGCTACACATCTCATCGAGTATCCGGAGGAGATTCTTAGGTATAAGCTATAATTTTTGTCAAAGAAGAGTAGGAATAGGGGAAAACCTACCCATGCATAGGGTTTTTCCTTAACGATAGAATAAAATACCAACTATCTTTGCACCATCCAACATCATAATTAAAACGAATAACATAGAAAGGAGACCAACAACATGAAACATTACCTCTCACTTATTACACTCCTCTTGCTTTCGTTGTCAATGCAGGCGCAAGATGATGTCTATTTCGTTCCGAAACCGAAACCCCAACCTCGTTCCACCTATTACTCAGGCTGTCAGAGATCGGTTGACGAATACAACCGTCGTTCTATACATTCATACATTACACCTATCGATACCGCTATGTCGGATGTTATCACCTTCGACAGCATCGTTGGCAGCTATCCAGATTCACTTCTCTCACTTCATAGCGACACAGTAAGGATAGCAAGTTATGAAGCATCCGACGACTATCTCTGCACGCGCAGGATGAAACGTTTCGACGATTACCAATGGGAGGAGCCCTATCGCGAAGGCTATTACGACGGTTTCGCTGATGGGTTTCACCGCAGTGCATGGTACCCCTATTGGGACTGGGGGTACAGCTCATGGTATTGGGATTGGCCCTATCGCTATGGCTGGTGTGGCTACTGGGGCTATAGCTGGTATGGTCCTCATTACCACTATGGATGTTATCCTGGATGGGTAGGGGTGAGCTATCGTCCTATACGCGGTGGTGTACCTGGAACACGCAACCATTCCACCCAGCGTACACAATCCTCGCGAAACACACGTCAATACGCGGGTTACCGTGGTAACCACAGTAGCCAGAATGTCCGTCAGCCTTCCACCTTCAACAACCCCTCCTCGTCGTTTGGTGGCAGTCGTGGTGGATCATTCTCAGGTGGCAGTAGGGGAGGGAACTTCTCTGGTGGAGGCAGTCGTAGCGGCAGTGGCTTTGGCGGAAGGAGATAATAGATGAATACATGAATATACACATCTAAACATATTGACTATGAAAAAGTTATTATTAGTAGGCTTGCTATTAAGCAGTCTCTCTGCCTTGGCGCAGGAAACCTATATGAATGCCCAGTTGGCTACAGAAGACCTCAACGGCACCGCACGATATGTAGGTATGGGTGGAGCGATGGAAGCACTCGGTGGCGACCTCTCTACCATTGCTACCAACCCTGCTGGCATCGGGCTCTTCCGCTCGTCGCAGGCTAAGGTGAGTTTCGGACTGATTTCCCAAGAGAATGCAGCCGATTTCAACAATGCCGACAAGACGCATCTCACGTTCGATCAGGTGGGATTTGTCTATTCCATGTCAACAAATCGAAACTCGTTTCTCAACCTGGCATTCAACTATAGGAAGTCGCGCGATTTCAATCAGATTCTCACCGCAGCCAACGTGCTGAGCAATGCGAGTCAGAACGCACTTACCTATAACAAGGGATTAAACGGACTGCTATTCGATAGCAATAATAAAAGCACCAATCTTTATAACCAGTTGGATTTCCTCTATTGGGAAAACTTTATTAAGTCAACATCTGATAATGGTGAAGAGAGTTATGGTTACAACGTTGCATCCGACTTTGCCTTCGGCCGTCATAACACGGGATATATCGGTGAGTATGATTTCAATATCAGCGGTAATATCAAAGACCGTGTCTATCTCGGACTCACCTTTGGCATACATGATGTGCACTACAACAGTTCCACCTCTTACACGGAGAATCTCCTCAGTAGCACTGGTCAGTCTGTTGGCAATGTGCAGATGGACGATGAACACTGCATCACCGGTACCGGCTACGACATCAAGGTGGGTGTTATCGTTCGCCCTGTGGAGTATTCACCCTTCCGCATAGGTTTCTCTATTGCCACCCCCACATGGTATGATCTCACTTCGTCAAACGTCACATACTTTACCAATAGAAGTGACTTTGGTACGTCGGGTAGGATAAATGAGGCATTCGTTTTTCGCTTCAATACACCTTGGAAGTTTGGACTGAGCATGGGCACCACCGTTGACGATTATCTTGCTCTCGGTGCAAGTTATGAATATGCCGACTATTCAGCTACTGACAACCGCCTTTATCTTGGTAGCGGATACGACTATTACTCAGATAGTTACTATGATGATACCGAGAGTGACAATGCGATGAACAATCATACCAAGCGCACGCTGAAAGGAGTACATACGCTCAAGTTGGGTGCTGAGTTCCGTCCCGACCCATCGTTGGCTATCCGCCTTGGTTACAACTATGTATCGCCAATGTACAATAAACTGGGAGAGCGTAATTTCAATATCGACTCACCTTATGCTTATTATGCTTCAACAACAGATTATACCAACTGGAAGGCTACCAACCGCATCACCGCTGGCATGGGTTACACCCTTGAACGCTTCACTATTGATGTGGCTTATCAGTATCAATCACAAAAGGGTGATTTCTATCCCTTTGCCAACTTCATGCCGGTGGAAGAGGGTAGTGCTACAACTATTCCTATCACTGAGGTGAAGAACAACCGCCATCAGTTGATGATGACCCTTGGCTACCGATTCTAAACCGATTACATCAGGGTAAGCACGATAAGCGGGCAAACCATTGATCACCGCGTTGAACAAATGCTATGACAGTCTTACGCTCGTCAACAACATGAGCTTGCGAGCCAATACTATCCTTTAGCAAAGCATTTCTCACAATAATGGAGGCGATGACCACCGAGTCGTTGTCTCCATTTCTTATCTCCTCAATCTCACATGTTGCCCCCTCTGACATCTCACGCAGTAGTCTGACGTCAGCAGAGTCGATATTAGACGCCAGAAACTCAATCCATTGGCGACTGTCTTCGGTCACAAGGCTGAGCGCATCGTCCAACTGGTAATTAAAATAGGCATCAGCAAAATGTTGGATAGCTTCACGCTGTTTGGTTTTATTATTATTACAGTTAGTGAAGATGCTGAGTGTAAATGTCAAGAGAAGAATAGCTGTAGTTGTTCTCATCGTTCATATTTAGTTTAACTGCTATATCAACGTCCATATAACTTATTTATCCTTAATTCCGCAACACTATTACAAATATAACTTTTTAAGTACCTGAGCAACAAAAAGTTGCTCAGGATTTTGCCATGTCAGATTTTTCACCTATCTTAGTGTTGCAAATCAAAATATGTATC
>JAHAZN010000053.1 GCA_018385335.1 Prevotella sp. | reverse complement strand
CGTCACATCCTGGGGCTGGAGAAGGTCCCAAGGGTTGGGCTGTTCGCCCATTAAAGTGGCACGCGAGCTGGGTTCAGAACGTCGTGAGACAGTTCGGTCTCTATCTATCGTGGGCGCAGGAGTCTTGCGTGGTGCCGCCACTAGTACGAGAGGACCGTGGTGGACAGACCTCCGGTTTACCGGTTGTGCCGCCAGGCGCACCGCCGGGTATCCGTGTCTGGAATGGATAAGCGCTGAAAGCATCTAAGTGCGAAGCCAGCCTCAAGATGAGGACTCCTTTTTTAGGGTCGTCGGAGACTACGACGTTGATAGGGTGCAGGTGTAAAGACGGTGACGTCAAAGCCGAGCACTACTAATTGCCCGAAAGTTTCATGTTGGTCGTCATGCTTTCGAATGTGTTCTCCTCTTTTTTCTTTGAGGATGCATCTTTGTTATGTTTGTTTATGATTATAGTTCTTGTGTGTGGATAGTCATTCTGAAGAAATATCAGGTGGTTATTGCGGCGGGGTTCCACCTCTTCCCATTCCGAACAGAGAAGTTAAGCCCGCTTGCGCCGATGGTACTGCAATGCAATGTGGGAGAGTAGGAGGCCGCCTTTTTTTGAACTTGCCTTGTGACAATAGTGTCATGAGGCAAGTTTTTTTATGTCCTTTTGCTTGAGAATAGGATAATGTATGTATCTTTGCACAAAAGAACGAGACACAATAAGGTATGAGATGGCTACAGAATGAACGGCTGCGCCAGCGATGGGTGTGGCTGAAGCGATGTAGGTACTGTAGGGGCTTTGGTATTCAGTCGCCTACAGACTATGCTTTTGTCCGTTATGTCATCAATCAACACAATCCTTATTATGCTTATGAGGAGTTTGAGGGCATGGGCCTCACGCCTATCATATTGAAGAAGGGCAAACTCCTCTTTCGCTTAGTCAATTATTGGCAACCCTCGGCAGTTTATGTTCATGCCCTATCCACCGATTTCACACCCTTTATCATGGCTGCCAAGAGAGGAGTGGCTGTGAAACCGCTATCTGAACGCACTAAAGGAGAACGGTTGGTGCTGCTGACGAACGCCGCAGAGATGGACAATGACCTGATGGCTCTACTGTTAGCCGAGGGTGACGAGCGAATGATGTGGGTCGTGGAGGATATCCATAAGAACACATCGAACAGGAGGAGATGGAAGAAACTGGTGAAGGCACAGCAGACGGTGCTGACCTATGATCTCTATGATGTAGGTATCGTCTTCTTCTATCAACGCAGAGTGAAACAACATTATCTAATCAATTTCTGAATGAAAATCTATACTAAGACAGGCGACAAGGGAATGACCAGTTTGGTGGGTGGTAAACGCGTTGAGAAATCGAGTGTGAGGATTGAAGCCTACGGCACTGTGGATGAGTTGAACGCACATATCGGTGTGCTGATAGCAGAGCTAACGACCCTGGATGCACCCTTTATTAGCGAGGAGATAGAGGTGATGGAACGCATACAGAACAGTCTGTTCAATGTAGGTACCCATCTTGCTACAGAGGCAGAGGAAGTGGAGAAAATACCTTCTGCCATGTTGCCACAGGGAGAGGTAGAGCGCATAGAACAACATATCGATACACTCTCAGAGAGTTTGCCACCACTCAGAGGATTCGTGCTCCCCGGAGGAACGAAGGCAGCCGCCCTCGCTCATGTCTGTCGCACTGTGTGCAGAAGGGCAGAGCGCCGAGTGATAGCCTTGAGGAAGGAGACAGAAGTGGCTGAAGAAGTGGTAGCCTATGTCAACAGACTCTCCGATTATTTTTTCTTGCTCTCGCGGAAATGCAATTTTATTGAGGGTAATAACGAAAAAATATGGTCTAATACTTGCAAATAAGAATAAAATGATTACTTTTGCGTGAGAATCGAAATACTTAACAATTTATACAATGTATTGGACACTTGAATTAGCTTCTAAATTGGAAGATGCACCCTGGCCAGCAACGAAGGATGAGTTGATTGACTATGCCATCCGTTCGGGTGCCCCCCTTGAGGTGCTTGAGAACTTGCAGGAGATCGAGGATGAGGGAGATATATATGACAGTATAGAAGATATATGGCCCGACTATCCGACAAAAGAAGATTTCCTCTTCAACGAAGACGAGTATTAATCATTCATTCGACTCCAAAAGAGCGTAACTGGTGGATGATAGGCAGCATGGAAATTTATATGGTTTTCCATGCTGCTTATCTTGTTCTATTAGGAATCCTCTTTGCTATTGTGACTATTTCACCTTCTGTTGATGACAATAAAAGCAGAGAATGTGCGTTATATGATGGTGATGAAAAGGATAAGCTTGCTATTGCTGCTGTCAGCGTTCTCTATCATAGGTGTGAGAGCGCAGTATGACCCCTCTTTCTCCCATTACTGGGCGATGGAACCTTCATTTAACCCTGCCACCGTAGGTAAGGAGATGAAGGTGAATGTGGCAGCTGCCTATAACATGACCCTCACGGGGTTTGAACATAACCCACGTACGATGTACGCAGGTGCTGATATCCCCTTCTATTTTATCCGTAACTACCACGGAGCCGGCGTGCAGTTTGTCAACGACCAGATAGGACTCTTCTCACATAAGAAGTTTGCCCTGCAGTATGCCTTCCGCCACCGACTCTTTGGAGGAATGCTGGCTGCTGGCGTTCATCTGGGTATGATCAGTGAGAGTTTCGATGGGGGAGGCGTGGATCTTGAAACCCCTGACGACCCGGCCTTTCCCACGAGTGAAGCCACCGGCTCGGGTGTCGATATCGGTCTTGGGCTCTATTATCGTCACCACAGATGGTATGCAGGTCTCTCCGTGCAACACCTCAACGGCCCAGATATTGAAATTGGAGAAAGACAGAATTTTAAGATTGACCCCGCATATTATTTGACTGCTGGATACAATATTCCATTGAGAAATCCGTTTTTATCAATACATCCGTCTGTGTTGGCACGCACCGACGCCGTGGCCTATAGGGTGGATGTGGGAGGACGAGTGGAGTATCGCCACGAGAAGAAACTCATGTATGGCGGAGTCTCCTACAGTCCTACCAACTCCGTGACAGTCTTGGTAGGAGGAGACTTCCACGGGGTGAGACTGGGCTATAGCTACGAGATCTATACCTCTGCGGTGAGTATCGGCAATGGCAGTCATGAGCTCTTTATCGGATATCAGACCGATATGGACCTCAAGAAAAAAGGAAAGAACAAACATAAGAGCGTGAGACTGTTGTAAGGGCAGGGGAATGCTTGGAATAATAAAAATCATAACCGACAAGATATGAACTATAAAGTTTTTGCACTCGCTTGTGGCATCACGATGCTCCTCACAGCCTGTTTCGGCGGACGTTCTACTACCGCTACGGGAGGCGAGGTGACGGGTACTGGCGGACGTGCTTTTGCAGAACCGACACCTTATGGGATGACTCTGATAAAGAGAGGTCATCTCAAGATGGGTATAGAGAAGCAGGATAGTCTCTGGGGAAGAGAAACACCCGTGAGAGATATCTCTGTGGAGGGTTTCTGGATGGATGAGACGGAGATAACCAACTCGCAGTATAGGCAGTTTGTCAACTATGTGAGAGACTCCATCATACGCGAACGTCTTGCTGACCCTGCCTATGGCGGCGATGAGACCTATAAGATTGAGGAGGATAAGAATGGTGACCCCATTACCCCGCATCTCAACTGGAAGAAACCTCTGCCACGCAAACCCAACGAGGATGAGCAGCGCGCCATAGAGAGTGTTTACACCTTCAACCCCGTAACAGGTGAGAAGATGCTCGATGCCGCACAGATGAACTATCGTTATGAGGTTTATGACTATACGGAGGCTGCCAAACGTAAGTATCGTATCGATGCCCGTGAGCGTAACCTGAATACCGACACATGGAGCAATGAGAATGAGGAGGTGTGGATCTCTAAGGACACCGCCTATGTAGATGACGAGGGACGCATAGTGAGACAGACCATCAACCGTCCGAGAAGCGGTCCTTGGGACTTCCTCAATACCTATATCGTGAATATCTATCCCGATACAACCTGCTGGGTGAACGATTTCCCCAATGCTGACAACGAGACTTATCTGCGCAACTATTTCAGTAATCCCGCCTATAACGCTTATCCCGTGGTGGGTGTCACCTGGGAACAGGCCAACGCCTTCTGTGCATGGCGCACCGAGTATCTCCTGAAGGGATTGGGTGCTGCCGCCCGTTATGTGCAGCGTTATCGTCTGCCGACAGAAGCAGAGTGGGAGTATGCTGCACGAGGAAAAGACCAGAATGAGTTTCCTTGGGAGAACGCCGATGTGGCGAGTGGAAGAGGCTGTTTCTTTGCCAACTTCAAGCCAGACAATGGTAACTATACCAAGGACGGTAACCTCATCACCAGTAAGACCGGTATCTATGCAGCCAACAGCAACGGACTCTTTGATATGGCAGGCAACGTGGCTGAGTGGACGAGCACCATCTATACCGAGGCTGGCGTAGAGGCTATGAACGACATCAACCCGCAGCTGAAATATAATGCAGCGCAGGAAGACCCCTACCGACTGAAGAAGAAGAGCGTGAGAGGAGGCTCCTGGAAAGACCCAGAGTCGTATATCCGTTCAGCATGGCGCTCCTTTGAATATCAGAACCAGCCACGCAGCTATATCGGATTCAGATGTGTGCGCAGTCTGGCAAATACCACGAGTGAAAAATCCAAAAAATCGAAGAAGAAATGACCGTTTACAGTAAGTTCAATATGGTGTATCGGCTGCAGAAGTGGCTCGATAGCGTTCCTGGACAGACCTTCCTCAACTATGCTTACAGTTGGGGAGCCTCTATCGTGATTTTAGGTACCCTCTTCAAACTCACCCACCTCCCCGGTGCCAATATCATGCTTTATCTCGGTATGGGAACAGAGGTGATTGTGTTCTTCATCTCAGCCTTCGACCGTCCTTTCGACAAGACAGCCATAGGCAAAGATCTGCCTACTCATCTTGATGAAGAAGAGGAGATGGAGGGCGAACAGGATGCTGAGCAGACAACATCTGCTCCTGTGGTGATTGGCGGCGGTGTCGTTGGCGGCGGAAGCATCATCATCGGTGGTGGCGCTCCTGTGACAGAAGAAGGACAGCAGACCGTGGCCATGGGTGGAGAGACTGTCGTTGCCGGTGGCTCCGGTGCCGTATGGATGCAGGGACAGCAGCAGGTGACCCCAGAGATGGAGGAAGCTACTTCCAACTATGTGGATGAGTTGAAGAAACTCACCGAGATGCTCGGTAAGGTGTCAGAGCAGAGTCAGCGACTCACAAGAGACTCCGAGGAGATGGAGAACCTCAACCGTACACTCACGGGCATCTGCAAGGTGTATGAGATGCAACTCAAGGGCGCCAGTGCACAGATAGGCACCATCGATGAGATCAACGAACAGTCGCGCCGTATGGCAGAGCAGATAGGCGAGCTCAATAAGATCTATGCCCGTATGATAGAGGCTATGACAGCCAACATGAAGACCAATGCTTAACAGACTATGGCAATAAAGAAAAGACCTGTCTCTCCACGCCAGAAGATGATCAATCTGATGTATGTCGTCTTGATGGCTATGCTGGCATTGAACGTCTCTACAGAGGTGCTCAACGGCTTCTCTATCGTTGAGGAGAGTCTCAACAGAACCACTGCCAATGCACGTAAGGAGAACCAGGTGATCTATGATGATTTTGAGGCACAGATGAAGGCCAACCCAGCCAAGGTGAAGGCATGGTTTGATAAGGCGCAGCAGGTGAAGCGCATGAGCGACTCTCTCTATCTCTTGGCTGCCGACCTGAAGATGGCCATCGTGAGAGAGGCGGACGGAAAGAAGGGTGACCCAGATAACATCAAGAACAAAGAAGACTTGGAGGCTGCCAATCAGGTGATGCTGGCTCCGGGAAGAGGACGTGGTGGTGAACTTAAAGAGGCCATCAACAGTTTCCGTGAGCGTATCTTGACGATGGTGACCGACGAGACACGCCGGGAGATTATCCGCAGTAACCTCTCTACCGAGATTCCCAAGAACGCCGTGACCATGGGTAAGAACTGGCAGGAGTATATGTTTGAGGATATGCCAGTGGCGGCTGCTGTCACCCTGCTCTCCAAATTACAGAGCGACGTGAGGTATGCCGAGGGCGAGGTGCTCCACACCCTCGTGGCTAACATCGACATGAAGGATATCCGTGTCAATGCCCTCAATGCCTTTGTCATCCCCAACTCACAGACTATCGTGAGAGGCGACAAGTTCTCGGCGCGCATCGTGATGGCTGCCGTTGACACGACGCAGACCCCTGATGTCTTCATCGGCAATAGGAAGATGGACCTGCGTGACAACGTCTATGAGATTGTTTGTGGAAAAACAGGTGAATACAACCTTACTGGATATATAGAGACCAACAACGGCAGTGGAGAGCGCATACGCCGAGACTTCTCGCAGAAATACACCGTTGTCGATCCCAGTGCTACGGTGTCCGCCGACCTGATGAACATGCTCTATGCAGGGTATAACAACCCCATCAGTGTGAGTGTGCCCGGTGTACCCCTCAACAAGGTGCAGGCCACGATGACAGGCGGAACACTCCAGCCCGTAGGCCCCGGTCGATATATCGCCCGTCCGTCGCAGGTAGGAAAGGATGTGACCATCACCGTCACCTCCACCAACACCGGTCGTCCACAGCAGATGGGACAGTTTGTGTTCCGTGTGCGCAAGTTGCCCGACCCCACACCCTTCATCGTCGTCAAGGATGAGCAGGGCAATGCCAGTCGATTCACCGGCGGAGCACTGCTGAAAGGCAACCTGCTGGCTGCCGACGGCATAGGAGCTGCCATCGATGACGGCATCCTCGATATTGCCTTTAAGGTGATAGACTTTGAGACCGTGTTCTACGACAATATGGGTAATGCTGTGCCGATGGTCAGCAACGGCAGCAGTTTCTCTGCCCGACAGAAAGACACCTTCAGAAAACTTACCCGCAACAAACGCTTCTATATCAGAGGCGTCACCGCCGTGGGACCCGACGGCATCCAACGTAAGTTGAATGCAGTGACCGAGGTTATAGTGAAATAATTCATACAACATGAAAATCAGTTTATTATGACAATGAAGAGATATACCACAGCCCTGCTCCTGCTCATCCTCACCATGGGGATGATGGCTCAGCCCAGGGCGCGTCGTGCTGAAGCCGCCAAGAAGAAAACACAGCCCACGGCACAGATCACCAAGCGTGCACAGCTGATGTTCCCCACTGCCATCGATATGCCTGAGGAGGTGGTGTGGCGCAGGGATATTTACAGAGAGCTCAACCTCGAGGAGGATGCCAATGCGGGATTGTATTATCCCGTAGAACCCATCGACAAGCAGCTCAACCTCTTCACTTATGTGTTTAAGCTCGCCCTCAACGGCTATATCCCCGTTTATGAATATCGCCTTGATGGCAATGAACTCTTTACCGACTCAGCAAAGGTGAAGATGAAGACGGTGCTCGACAATTTCCATATCTTCTATGAGGAGAGCAATGGCAAACTGAAGGTGGACAACAGTGATATCCCCTCTGCTGAGGTGAAGGCCTACTATCTTAAGGAGAGTGCCTACTACGACCAAGCCAACTCCTCGTTCCATCGCAAGGTGCTCGCCTTCTGTCCCGTGCTGTTGCGCGAGGATGATTTCGGTGGTGAGACAGCCAAATATCCGCTCTTCTGGGTGAAGTATAGTGATGTGGAACCCTTCCTCAGTAGGCAGACGGTGATGACGAGCAACTTCAACAATGCCGCCACAATGAGCATGGACGACTATTTCACGCTCAACCGTTATGAAGGAAAAATCTATAAGACCAACAATATGTTGGGAAAAACCTTGGCGCAGTATTGCAAGAGCGACTCAGCGCTCACCAAGGAGCAGAAACGCATAGAGCAGGAGCTCGCCCTCTTTGAGAAGAATATCTTTGGCAATAAGGCACGGAAGGACTCCTTAGATAGTCTGGCCAATGCCGACCCCAAGGTGATAAAGGCAAAGGAGAAGGCTGCCAAGAAGACACGCAGAAACAGTGCTAAGGTGAGCAAGCGTCGCGGTGCCTCTTCATCATCGGGTGGAGGAGGTGGCGCTGCACGTGTCACCGTGCGCCGACAGAGACATTGATAGAACAAACATCTTTTTTTTAAAAACAGTTTTATATGAAGAAAATCTTTACCTCTATGGTAGTTGCCCTCATGTTGATGGCCACTACTACCGCACAGGCCCAGGTGAAGTTGGGTCTGAAGGGCGGTTTAAACGTCACTCAGATGAGTCTGAGCAGTGATGTTATTGACAAATCCAACCAGACAGGATTCTTCGTTGGTCCTACCGTGAAGCTCACCCTTCCTCTCATAGGACTTGGTATTGACGCTGCTGCACTCTATGACCAGCGTGATGCCAAACTCGGTGAGGATGACGACGAGAGTACCATCTCACAGCGCTGCATTAACATCCCTGTTAACCTCCGTTACGGATTTGGTTTGGGCAGCATGGCCAGCGTTTATGTGGCTGCAGGTCCTCAGTTTGGTTTCAACATCGGTCAGAAAAACTACGGCAGCGATACGGATGGCTTCAAGTTCAAGGACAGCAACCTCAGTCTGAACCTTGGTGCTGGTGTGTCAGTGTTGACCCATCTCGAATTAGGTTTCACCTATAACATCGCTTTGGGCAAGACCGGTGAGGTGAGTGTTACCGATCCTGCCAACAAGGTCCTTACTTCTAAGGCACGCAACAACTCATGGCAGGTTTCAGCAGCATATTATTTCTAAGAAAACAACAGCTTATAAAAGTAATGAGGCTGGGCATCGCGAGATGTCCAGCTTTTTTTCGCCCCACTCTTACCTCATTGTCGAGCAAAATGTTTACCTTTGTCCCACGATGCACTATGTAGATGTGATACTCCCTGTGCCGCTCCCCGGCACCTTTACCTACGCCCTTCCCTCCGACCTGCAAGAGGAGATGAGAGAAGGGATGCGCGTGCTCGTGCCCTTCGGGAGAAAGAAGTCGGTGGTGGGCATCGCCATACGTCTGCACGACAGTCGTCCTGAGGGATATGACATCAAGGAGGTGTTGCAGGTGATAGACAAGCAGCCCGTCATCCTGATGGAGCAGTATCGGCTCTGGCAATGGATAGCCGACTATTACATGTCGTCCTTGGGAGAGGTGTATAAGGCGGCGCTACCCTCAGGGATGAAGATAGAAGAAGGTTATCATCCCCGTATGGAGCAGTGTGTGCGTCTGAAGAAAGAGTGGCGCAGCGAGCGAGCCCTGCATATCGCCATGGACCTCCTTGCCCGTGCAGACAAGCAGTTGGCTGTGCTCAACAGCTATGTTGCCCTTGCAGCACAGACCGATGAGAAGGGCGACATCTGTTCGTTCCTCACCGTCACACGCGATGAGCTCCTCAACGACAGTCATGCGAATGTCAATATCATCAACGCCCTGGTGAAGCGTGGCCTCTTTGAGAACTATCCCATCCCCGTGAGCCGACTCAATGACGGCATCGAAGGTGATGGCATGAAAACGTTGACCGCCCTCTCTCCAGCGCAGCAGACAGCCTATGATGCTATCCTCTCATCGTTTGCAGAGAAGAATGTTACCCTCCTTCATGGCGTCACCTCAAGTGGCAAGACCGAGATTTATATCCATCTCATCCGACGTGCCATAGAGCAGCATCAGCAAGTGCTCTACCTGCTGCCGGAGATAGCCCTCACCGTACAGATGATGCAACGTCTGCGCCGCGTCTTCGGTTCCCGACTGGGTATCTATCACAGTAAGTATTCTGATGCAGAGCGTGTGGAGATATGGCAGAAACAGCTCTCCGATGCCCCCTATGACATCATTCTCGGAGCCCGCTCCGCGGTGTTACTCCCCTTCCAGCGGTTAGGACTGGTGATTGTCGATGAGGAGCATGAAACGAGTTATAAGCAGCAGGACCCGGCACCCCGTTATCATGCGAGGAGTGCAGCCATCATGCTCGCCCATTATTTCGGTGCCAAGACCCTGCTCGGAACAGCCACCCCCTCTATGGAGAGTTATTATAATGCCACGAAGGGTAAGTATGGACTGGTCAACCTCACCACCCGTTACCGTGACCTCCGTCTGCCTCAGGTCACTGTTGTTGATATCAAGGATCTGCGCCATAGGAAGATGATGCATGGTCCCTTCTCCCCCCTTCTTCTCGCCACTGTACGTCAGGCCTTAGAGCGTGGAGAGCAGGCTATCCTCTTTCAGAATCGCAGAGGATTCTCCCCTGTGATGATGTGTAAGGAATGTGGTTGGGTGCCACGCTGTGAGTGTTGTGATGTGAGTCTGACGCTCCATCGGAATGTCAACCAGCTCACCTGTCACTACTGCGGTTTCGTTTATAAGGTGCCGGCAGAGTGTCCTGCCTGTGGCAGTAAACATCTCTTCACCAAAGGGTTTGGTACGGAGAAGATAGAGGATGAGGTGTGTGCCCTCTTCCCCGAGGCCAAGGTGGCGCGTATGGACCTCGACACCACCCGCTCACGTAATGCCTATGAGCGTATCATCAACGACTTCTCTGCCCAACGCACACAGATTCTCATCGGGACACAGATGGTGACTAAGGGACTCGACTTCGCCCATGTCTCCGTGGTGGGCATCCTCAATGCCGATGCCATGCTTAATATCCCAGACTTCCGTGCCTATGAGCATGCCTTTATGATGATGTCACAGGTGAGTGGGCGTGCAGGGCGTGCAGGGCGACAGGGACAGGTGATACTGCAGACGATGGATCCTCATTCGGTGGTGGTGCGACAGGTGGTCAACAATGATTTTCTCGGACTCTATAAGGATGTGATGATGGAGCGTCAGGCTTTCCATTATCCTCCCATCACCCATCTTATCTATGTATATCTCAGACACCAGCGTGATGAGGTGGTCAATACGGCAGCCATAGAGATGGCCAGCAGGCTGCGCAGTGGACTGGCCCACAGGGTGTTAGGACCCGATAAACCCTCGGTGGCTAAGGTGAAGGCGCTACATATCCGCAAGATTGTCATCAAACTGGAACAGGGGCTTGACCTAAGAAAGGTGAAGGCATGGATGGCAAAGGAGCGTCTCTGCCTCCTCGCCGACAAACGTTATTCCTCCCTCTCTCTCTTCTTCGATGTTGACCCAGTGTGAGAGTGATGCTCCTTTCTGTGACTGGAGCATCTAGACTATATAATATAAACTCAATGTGTAACAAATAAAAAGTCGGCGACTTTTGGATAAAAAACAGGCGAGAAAATAAAAAATCTCGCCTGAAAAATATTTTTTTCCCGCCGAGATTTTTCCGAACCCTCCGTTGATATACCAAATTAAACGTTTGAAAGTTTGGCATTGTCACGAAAAAACTGCAATTTTGCAGATGAGAATAAAAAGGAGATAGAAAGGAAGAAACAGAAAGGTCTGTAACACGAAAGAGAAGAAAGTTATGAAATATCCTATCGGCATCCAATCATTTGATAAAATTATCACTGGTGGCTTTGTCTATATCGACAAGACGGCCTTGATATATAAGATGGTCACAGAGGGAAGTATCTATTTCCTCAGTCGTCCCCGCCGTTTTGGCAAGAGCTTATTGCTCTCCACGTTAGACTGCTATTTCCGTGGCAGAAAGGAGCTGTTCAAAGGCTTGGCTGTGGACGAGTTGGAGAAGGAGTGGGCTGAATATCCTGTGTTCCACATCGACTTTAATGGGTGTAACT
>JAHAZN010000023.1 GCA_018385335.1 Prevotella sp. | reverse complement strand
AGCCTGTGGTTTTATCGTATAATACATCCATTTAAATAATCAACAACTCGTAATAAGATTATTAGAATCTTATGATTCAAGAAGAAATAGTATGTATTGATATATGCGTTAGCAATTTTGTATCATTTTTTATGTGGTAATATTATGAATTTAGAGACGGAGAATAGAAGTGGGTATCTTGTTACAGCGGATATAAAGCGCGTATGGAAGATTCAAATGGATTTGGTAACAAAGCTATTAGAGGTATGCAAAAAGTATAATCTATATATTTGGGCAGATAGTGGCACGTTAATAGGGACAATCCGTCATAAAGGGTATATTCCATGGGATGATGATATTGACATGGCAATGATGAGAGAAGACTATGATAAGTTATTGTCTGTCGCAGAAACGGAGTTCCAGCATCCATATTTTTTTCAGACGGCATATTCTGAAAAAGCTCCTTATTGTCATGGGCATGCCCAACTTAGAATGGATGGTACTACAGCTATTTTGCATAACAATGTACCCATGGACATCCATTTGGGTATTTTCATTGACATCTTTGTATTGGATAGTGTTCCAAAAGATAAAGATGCGATGATGAAAATGGCAAGGTTGATTAGGAAGGCGAAGAAACCGCTTGAATTTAGAATGGACAACAGAATTAGTTTGACGAGTAGAATGTTGTGTAGATGGATGCCTATGTCAATATTTAAGGAGAGATATAAGAGGATGGAAGGTTTAGCAAAGACTCATGCTAATAATGAATCTAATTATGTTGCGCCGATTTTATTGTGTCAAGAAGAGGCCTTTCTACAGCGTAATATGTTGAATAAGGAATGGTATAAGGAGACAATGTGGATGCCTTTTGAGGATATTTTACTTCCTGTTCCTGTCGGTTATGATAAAATTTTAACTCTACAGTATGGGGATTATATGACGCCGGCTAAGGAACCTTCTATGCATGGTGGATTCTTGGTATTAGATGCTGAAAGAGACTACAAGTATTATCTCCCTAATTTGAGGAAACATAAAAGAGAAGAGAAATTCAATAAGTTTCTACAAAAGATTCATTTGAGGAAATAGAATAGATTATGCAGCAATACGACTATCTCATTGTTGGTTCAGGCCTTTTTGGCGCCACCTTTGCTCATTTAGCCAAGAAGCAAGGGAAACGTTGTTTGGTGATAGATAAGCGTAACCATTTGGGGGGCAATATCTTTTGTGACAATATCGAAGGAATAAACGTCCATCGATATGGGGCACATATCTTTCACACCAATGACAAGAGAGTATGGGATTTTGTCAACTCTATAGTAGAGTTTAATAGATATACCAACTCACCCGTCGCAAACTACAAAGGGAGATTGTATAATCTTCCTTTCAATATGAACACGTTTTATCAGATGTGGGGTGTGAAGACACCTGATGAGGCTCGAAGGATAATTGATGAACAGAGAGAAGAAGCTTTGGAAGCCCTTGGAGGGCAGGAACCGAAGAATCTCGAGGAACAAGCCTTAGTGTTGGTGGGAAAGGATATCTTCTATACACTCATCAAGGAATATACAGAAAAACAATGGGGGAGACGATGCTCTGAATTACCGTCTTTTATTATCAAACGACTTCCTCTACGCTTTGTATATGATAATAACTATTTCAACTCGCTATACCAAGGAATCCCTGTGGGGGGATATAACAAATTGATTGATGGTCTGCTCAATGGTGTGGATTGTCTGACAGGGATTGATTTCTTCCAATCTCCTTATCGTGAATGGAGGAAATGTTCAGAACGTTTGGTTTATACCGGTGCCTTGGACGAGTTTTTTGGTTTTTGTTATGGAGCCTTGGATTGGCGCACTGTCAGTTTCAAAACTCGAGTAGAGGATATTACAAATTTTCAAGGTAATGCAGTGGTCAACTATACATCACATGAAGTGCCCTATACCCGCATCATTGAGCATAAGCATTTTGAAATGTTTGGTGAGGAGGTAGAGAATTGCACGAAAACTGTGATAAGTGAAGAGTATTCTGAAGAATACAAGAATGGAATGGAACCTTATTATCCAGTCAATGACCTGAGGAATAATGAGTTGGCTGAGAAATACCGAGAGTTGGCAGAGAAGCAGTCTGATATAATTTTTGGGGGGCGATTGGCAGAGTATAAATACTATGATATGGACCAGGTCATAGCTCGAACATTCAATATCTTTGACCATCTCAACGTATGATGGCTCTTTTCCAAGAGATGTAGCAAGTATCAGTTTTTGTCTCTTTTCTTTGTTAATCATGGGATATTCATTAACTTTGCACGGAAACTATTTCCTAGCTTGTGTATGAAGAAATTCATGAATAACGTTTTATACTATATATTGTATGGCCTGTGGTATGTGCTGTCGCTGTTGCCACTGCGTGTACATTATCTGTTCAGTGATTTGCTCTTTTTCTTTGTCTTTTATGTTTTGCAGTATAGGCGACGTATCGTTTGGCTGAATGTCGTGACATCGTTTCCAGAGAGAGATGGTGATGAGCATAAGAAGATTGAGAGAGCCTTCTATCATTGGTTTTGCGATTACATCGCTGAGACCGTAAAGTTGCTCACAATGAGTGAGAAGGAACTGCGACGGAGAATGGTTTTCAAAGGGAGTGAGCTGGTTAACCAGTGTGTTGCTGAGGGACAGAGCTGTGCCGTATATCTGGGGCATTACTGCAATTGGGAATGGATCACTTCATTGCCTTTCTGGGTGACTCCTGATGCCCATTGTGGACAGATATACCATCCGTTGGAAAGCTCTGTATTCGATCGCCTCTTCCTTCGCCTTCGGCAGCGCCAGGGAGCGGTATGTATCGCAATGGATGAGATTCTGAGGAAGACGGTGGAGTATAAACGCAAGGGCGAGCAGACCGTGATAGGATATATCAGCGATCAGGTTCCTTTCTGGAGAAATATCCATCATTGGTGTGATTTCCTGCATCATGATACGCCTGTGCTCACGGGTACGGAGCGTATAGCAAGGAAATTTAATCAGGCGGTGTTCTATATGGATGTGAAGCGGGTGAAGCGTGGATACTACGAAGCCGAGTTTAAGTTGCTTACACGCAATCCGGCTGAAGCATCAGAGTATGAACTGACCGACAGATATTTCAAGATGCTTGAATCAACGATTCAGAGCGCCCCTGAGTTTTGGTTGTGGACGCACAACAGATGGAAGCGTACGCGTGAGCGTTTCAACCTGCGGTTCTACGTGGAGAATGGTAAGGTGATAGAGCGTTCACGTCGCAAATAAAATCCTTATTTCAACTTTAGCTCGTTGTTGACCATACGCGTCATATATGATTGGATGATGGCTTTCAGCTGTCGTTCCATTGTCTTGCATGTGGAGGGCTCACTGTCTGCGATATTCGTCTTGAGGAGGATATCATCACGGTAGTTGTACAGTGCCCTGATCTGCTGACCATCAAACTGAAGCAGGTAATCTCCCTTGACATACTGATAGATACCATTGAGATAATTGACAGCCCAGGTCTCATCATCAGCGGTGTGCAGCAGGTCACAGCCATAAGCAATATATGGGTGGTCATAGCCAAGGTAGTTTAATATTGTTGGCATGATATCTATCTGTTGTGCGATGGCATGACGCATCCCTGGTCTTATCTCCTCCGTGGGGTCATAGAAGATGACAGGAACGCAGAATCCTCCGAGATCAGTCTTATATTCAGCATGATTACTCATGTTGGTGTGGTCACTGGTGATAGCGAAGATGGTGTTGCTGAACCAGGGCTGCTTCGAGGCCTCTTCAAAGAAACGTTTCAGTGCGTGGTCAGTATAGCGTATCACCTTATGTATGGGCAACTCTTCTTCCTTAAACACCTCTTTATAACGGGCGGGAACACGGAAGGGATGATGGCTCGACAAGGTAAAGACTGCTGCCAAGAAGGGTTCTTTGGTATCACTGAGAATCATGTTCATGTATTGGAGGAAAGGCTCATCACTGATGCCCCACCAACCATCATACTCCTTGTCTCCGTTGGTGCGTTTGTCTGCATTGAAATCTTCCCGTCCGTAGTAATGGTCGAACTTGCTGGCTCGGGCAAACGACATGAATCCCATCGAACCTCTCTCGGCACCATGGAAGAACATGGTCTTATATCCCTTGCTGTTCAAACAGTCGGCGAGTCCGCCCACCTCATTGTTTGAGTAGGGAGAGAGGAAATAAGGTTCTACAAACATCGGGATAGAGGAGAGAACCGATGGCATGCCATCGATACTCTTCCTGCCATTGCAGAAGGAGTATTCAAAAGTGAGACTCTTGGAAATGAGGGAGTCGAGGAAGGGGGTATAACCCTTGTAACGGCCATTGTCAAGCCCTTTGTTATAGGCACCGATATACTCGCGTCCAAAACTCTCAACAATAATCACCACGACGTTTTTCTTCCTGAAAGCTTTGTCTGAATGGGGGCGATGAATAGGAGAGAACACCGCATCAAGTGCTTGTGGGGTGGGATAATAGGGAATCACCTGAAACACACTCTTGCCAATCGTACGGATGAGCGAGAAGGGGGTGTTGAGCACCAGGGCTGCCTCCGTCGGTTTGTCACAGTAGTTATTGGCATTAGATAGGGTGATGGGACGAACGTCACGTGTCCAGCCGCCGCGCATGCCTGCCACACAAAAGGGAGCAAAGGCCGCCAGAGACAGTAGTAGCACGGGGGTATAAACCTTCCATCTGATGGTCTTTGATGTGAGTGACGGGGTGCGATAAAGTTTCCATAATACCCATGTGATGACGCCAGTGAGAAGGAAGAGGTACCAGTGGTTGAGAGCCTCCTCGAGGAAGATACCTCCAAGGTTGGTCTCATTGGAGAACTCCTGAAAGACCGTTGTCGTGGTGCGACGCATAGAGTAGCCGAAATAGACGGCATCGCAGAGGTTGATGGCAAAGGCCAGCATGTTGATAACGACAAACAGGCTGCGGCAGAGGCGATGATACACTTTGGTTTCCTTAAAATGGAGCGGGAAAAGGACCATCACTACCCATAGCGCATTGGTATAGAGAATGGCTGTTGTATCAAAAACGATACCTCCTCGCAGCAGTTCAAGTGAATGGTGCAGTGTATTGAAACTGTCAGCATACAATCCATAATTCTCAAGGTAGAAAATCATGCGTGCAAGGAAGTACACCAAATAAGCTAAAAGCAGGTTGAGTAGCACCGTGACAAGCGGGTGCAGATATTGTAGGATAGTCTTTTTCATGCCTGCAAAGTTAGTACTTGTAAGGGAGAAAAACAAAAAAAAGTGGAATATTTGGCTGTTTCTGTTCTTTCAACTATTTTTGCACTATGAAAAAGTTGAGAAAAGGATTATTATTTAGTCTCCTATCGTCATTTTTTATAGGTATCATCCTCGTGATGTATATCTCAGGCGACCCTATTGTCGCCCTTATGGATGTTGCTGGCTGGGTGTTTTTTGTTACCTCTTGTCTGGGTCATGCCGCCCTTTTCTGCATGGTAGCTTTTCTGTTGTTCTATCTTCCATGGATAATAATGAAGCGGAGGATGGTGGCCACTGGGCTGCTGGTGGGATGTGTGAGTATGATAGGGATATTGGCATTCATCAACATGCAGGTATATAAAATCTACCGTTTTCATATCAATGGTTTTATTATCAATATGTTAAGCGACCCAAAGGCGGCGGGAGATATCTTCGATTTCGATGCACAGTTGCTGCTTACCGAGGCTCTGATGCTTTGTGGCATCGTGGTGGCATGTATGGCTCTGTGGTGGGCTGCAGGGTGGATGAACCAAAGGATAGGGAAGCGGACAACGATCGCCCTCTCCGTTCTCTTGGGAGCTAGTCTGCTCGTGGCCAATGTCATACATATTTATGGTGCTTTTGTGCTAAAGCCTTCTGTGTTGCAGAGTGCCCGCTTGGTGCCCTATTATTTCCCATTGTCAGCCAGCAGTCTGATGCAGAAGATGGGTTTTGAACGCAAGGTGATGACTGTGAGTGGAGGGATGAATGGCAGTGGAACCTTGTGTTATCCGTTGCATCCCATCAAGGTTGATACTGCTCGGGCGCAACGTCCCAATATCCTTTTCATCCTGATAGATTCGTGGAGCAAAAGGGCGTTAACAAAGGAGTGTATGCCCCAGCTCTTTCAGCTGGCTCATGAGGAGCAGTGGTATGACAACCATGTGAGTTGTAGCAATGGTACTCGATATGCAATGTTTGGTATGTTTACGGGGGTACAACCTTACTATTGGACAGCCTTTGAGGCAGGGAGGGTAAGTCCGGTACTCGTTGACCAACTGTTGGCAGCAGACTATCAGTTTGAAGCTTTTCCCAGTGCAACGTTAGAGAATCCTCCCTTTCACCGTGTGCTTTTCCAAAATGTTCCACAATTGCGTACATCCACAGAGGGAAAGAGTGCCTTTGAGCGGGATCAGCGTATCAAGGATGACTTGATAGCCCATCTCCCCGAACTGAAGAAACAGTCGAAGCCTTTCTTCTCTTTTATCTTTTTTGACCTGCTCCATGCCTATAGTCTGCCTAAGAAGTTGCTCAATAGGTTTCAGCCTTCCTGGGAGTTTGGGGATTTTACTAAACTGAACAATGACATGGATCCTACACCCTTTTGGAATCTGTATCGCAACTCGGCCTACCAGGTTGACCTGATGGTGGGTGAACTCATAGCTCGGCTCAAGGCTTTGGACATGTATGATAATACGCTTATCTTCATTACAGGAGATCACGCGCAGGAGTATAATGAGAATCACAAGAACTATTGGGGACATAACTCCAATTTCTCCACTTATCAGATAGGTGTGCCGCTCATCATTCACGAGCCGGGTAAGCAACCGAGACGTTATCAGCACCGTACGACACACTACGATTTTGTGCCTACCATCATGACCAACTGCCTCGGGGTGACCAATGAGGTGAGCGACTACTCTGCCGGACGACTTATCAGTGACACCACACCTCGTCTATGGCATTTTGTAGGCAATGAACTGCGTTATGCCTTCTTGGTAGAGGGAGATACGATACTCACAAAAGAGGGTGGAGGATGGATAGAGGTGACTGATGCCCAACTCAATCCCGTGGATAACTATCACATCAGTCCGCGACAGTTCGACAAAACAATCAAGAGTCTCAACCGCTATTTCAAATGAGTTGAGCTAAAGGTCGGAAGAGGTGTGCTGTAACAATGCTTTGCCCAGTTTTAGGCGGGATGTCTCGTTGTCGCCCTCTCCTGCTATTACTTTGTCAGCATCCAGGTCGAATGCGGTAAAACCACAGCTGTCAATCACCGTATATCCATTGACAAACGTATGGAAGGCAACGGGGCGTAGCTTGGCATTACCTACCACATCTCTGCTGAATGTGAAGTGACTGTGGTCGATGCCCATTTGTCCGAAGAGGATGGCTGCCAGGTCACTCTGATTACATATACGGTCTATTCGGCGTGGGACTTTCACTGCACCTCCAAGCCATAGCATGGGGATATGATTAAACAGGCGGGTGGTCTCGTTGATCGACTTATAACGGTAGCCATGATCGGGAAGGATGATAAGAAGCAACTCATTCCATACTGGCGATTGTTTTAGTTGTGCAACGAATTGTCCCAATGAGGTGTCGAGATAATGAAAGGCATTATAGACCTCGTCGTCAAGCACCTTTGTAGGTACATCCCATGGCTCATGACTGCTGAGCGTGAGAAAGGTTTTCATCCATGGCCCGGAAGTCTGTTTCTGAATGCCGTTGAAGAGGTGGCAGAACATCACATCATCTCTCACACCCCATTTGGCTGAAGTCTGTTCTTCACTGCTGTAATCATCTTTGCACCTCAGACGGTCATAACCCGTGCCCATCACATAGCTGCGCATATTGGCAAAGTTGATGTCACCACCATATAAGAACTCATTGTCGTAACCCTCTGTCTTGAGGGTTTTGGCTATTGATGGGAGTTTACGACTTTTCTCCGGCACCTTCATTACCGATGTGATGGGAAAGGCGGGATAGCCGCTGAGGATACTCACACAACCTTTGTCTGTGCGCCATGAGTTGGCGTAGCACTGCGTGAAATACACACCCTCATGGCAGAGTTGATTAAACTGTGGGGTGATCTCTGGATGGTCCCCCAACGAAGTAAACTGTCCGCCACAGCTCTCAAGGATAACGATGAGGATATTGGGACGTGACGTGTTGAGAAGTGTATCGGGCGCTGGACTTCGCGTGTCAAAGATGCCTTCAACAAGGGCATCACAGTCCTTCTCATCGAAATAAGCGTATTTCACAATATAGTCGCCTGACTTACCCACAGAGGAAAGAAAACTGAACATGGGGTTGATGGCAGAATGGTTGAAGAACTGGTTGGGGGAATAATATACTTGTCCTACGTTGGTGGTCGATTCGCCCAGACCTCCTCGTATGCCGATAATGATAAGGGGGGTGATGAGAAGCATCATTAAGCTGAAAATCAGTCCTTGACGGGAAGAGCTGCGACAGGGGAGCTCAAGGCGTGACAGCGCATAATGGTAGGTATAACGAATGAGGAGAGTGAAAAGGACAAAATATAAAAAACGCATGAGAAGATAGCCGGTAGAGACACTCGACGTGATGCCTGTGGGACTGTCAAGATACTGAAGACATGAGGCATCGAGTTTGAACTGCCAAAAACTGTAAAGACTGGTGTCGGCAACAAAGGCCAGTGACATCAGTGTAGCCACAATCCAGAGATATGACTTCATTATCCATCGGGGAAGTTGAACCCACGTGGTGACCCATACGAAAAGAAATGGAAAAGCCAGGAGATAGAGTCCCATGGAGAAGTCGAGAGAGGCTCCATGACCTATGACGTCGAGCAA
This sequence comes from Prevotella sp., assembly GCA_018385335.1. Taxonomy (GTDB): domain Bacteria; phylum Bacteroidota; class Bacteroidia; order Bacteroidales; family Bacteroidaceae; genus Prevotella. Next base: position 16,719 of record JAHAZN010000023.1, on the reverse strand, counting down.
ATCACTAAAGCCGAATGGGTGTTCAGAGCCATGGGAGAGCATAAAGACTACCTTGCCGGCCATGAAGATGAGTATCGTGAGGAGATAGAAATACGCTAAATAGACTAATCGTTTGAATATCATATAATTCTGCTGTTATTGTTATGTTTAACCTATCCACCGAAATGAGTGGTAGGGATGGAATGACAGACAAAAATAGGTAAAAAAGCGTGAATGACAAAATAAAACACTAATTTTGCAGATGTTATGACTTCTCTTCTTTGGAGTGTTCAACATGATTATGACCAGTGAATCTTCAGCTCAGCAGCCGCTGCATTGCTGCAAACTCGAAAAGCTCTCTATAGGCTATTCTTCTAAAGGGAGTGAGATAGTGGTAGGGTGTGATCTTTCTGCCACGCTCAATGGCGGACAGCTCACCTGTCTGTTGGGTGCCAATGGTGTGGGTAAGTCAACACTGTTGCGCACGCTCTCGGGTTTTCAGCCTCCTCTTGGCGGGCGGATGATGATTGATGGTAAGGATGTTGATAGGATGAGCAATGATGAGCGCTCGCGAACAATAGGGGTGGTGCTCACTGAGAAACCAGCAGGCAACCAGCTAACGGTGAGGCAGTTAGTGGCTTTGGGGCGCACGCCTTATACTGGATTCTGGGGGCGCTGTTCGGAGGACGACTGGCGTGTGGTGGATGAGGCTGTAGAACAGGTGGGACTGACCGCGCTCAGTCATCGGTTGGTGGGAACACTCAGCGATGGAGAGCGACAGAAAGCGATGATAGCTAAGGCGCTGGCACAGCAGACACCTGTCATCCTGCTTGATGAACCGACGGCTTATCTCGATTATCCTGGAAAGGTGGAAATGATGTTGTTGCTCAGACAGATATGCAGACAGATGGGACGTATTGTCTTTCTCTCTACTCATGATGTCGAGGTGGCGCTGCAACTCGCTGATAGGGTATGGCTGATGAGCAGACAACAGCCTATGGTGATTGGCAGTCCAGAAGATCTGGCTTTGGAAGGGCATCTTGCCAATTTCTTCTCTCCTAAGAGTTTGTTGTTTAATCCGCTTACGGGTCTCTTCTCTATCCATCTGCCCACAACACACAGTGTGATGGTGAGCAGCGACGAGACAGAGCCACTGACACTGCTGACCAAGGCGCTGTTGCGACATGGTGTGAAGGTGGTGGAGGGATGTGTAGATGAGGCCCTTCTGTCTGTGAGAATCGAAAAACGTCAGTTTGTCTTGAAGCGTGACAAAGAAAAGGCCACAGCGAAGACTGTGGCCGAGGTATGTGAATGGGTGGTGAGCCGCTTAATGGGATGAGGCGGCAGGTCGCTGTTTCAGTGCCATAAGGTTGCGTTCCAATTGTTTAGTGCTGCTGGCTCCTATGAGTACCGAGGTGATGCCGCGATGTTTGAGCACCCAAGACAGCGCATATTCTGCCAGTGACTGTCCTTGAGCTGCTGCCTCGTTGTTGAGTTGATGGAGGTGTCGCAGGAGATCATCGGTGAGCATCTCTCTCCGAAGAAATTTCTCCCGTTGCATCCTACTGTCTTCAGGAATACCATTGAGATAGCGGTCGGTGAGCAGTCCTTGAGCCAAGGGTGAGAACGAGATAAAGCCCACTCCCTCCTGCTGGCAGAAGGCGGTGATACCTTCTTCTACAGGTGCCTGATCGAGCATATTGAGTCGCCCTTGATAGATGAGCAGGGGCACGTCGCGCTGTTTAAGATATGACACGGCAGTCTTCAGGGCTGCCAAGGGCCAGCGGGAGATGCCGACATAGAGGGCCTTCCCGCTTTTCACAATATCAACGAGTGCCTGAAGGGTCTCCTCTAAAGGAGTGACAGGGTCATAACGGTGACTGTAGAAGAGGTCAACATAATCGAGTTTCATGCGATGAAGACTCTGGTCTAAGCTGGCCATCAGATATTTCCTTGAACCCCAGTTGCCATAGGGGCCGGGCCACATGTCATAGCCTGCCTTGGTGGCAATGAAGAGTTCGTCACGATAGGGACGGAAATCTTCCTCGATGAGTCGCCCCAAGGTCTCTTCCGCACTTCCATAGGGAGGACCATAGTTGTTGGCTAAATCGAAGTGGGTGATACCATGGTCAAAGGCGTAGCGTGCGATGGCGCGGCAGTTGTCGTAGGAGTCAACAGCTCCGAAGTTATGCCAGAATCCGAGACTGATCTTGGGGAGCAGTATTCCGCTTTGTCCACAACGTTTATAGACCATGCCGTTGACATAGCGCTCTTCATTGGCCTGATATTTGTCGGGAGGGTTTGTCATGATTGTATTTTTTTAATTGTTAGTAGTGTTGTTTGTTCTCCATGCAAATGTAATCAATTTCGGGGATAATATAGGAGAAGTTGAAAAAATCTTTCTATCTTTGCTTTGAAATTGTGTCATCCTTCACTTCTGTGGTATGTCTATCAGTGTTTTCCATCCACTTACAACATCGATTTGTCCACCCGACAAGTTCACCTACCCCTTTTATTATGTCCCTCATCCCCTGACGCAAATGGCTGCTGGACTATTGCAGCATTATCTCGGTGAGCAGAGAGCGTGGGCTGCAGAGCTGGAGCAGGGAAAGATGTTTGGCGTGCTGGTGGTGAGAAGAGGGGAGGAGATAGGTTTTCTTGCTGCCTATTCGGGGCTGTTGAACGAACGTTGCGATCATCCTTATTTTGTTCCTCCTATCTACGACTCTCAACATCCTGACGGTATCTTTAAGCGTGAAGAAGCGGCTATCTCTGCTATCAACCGACGGATATCTGCAATGGAGACCGATGCTGGCAGGGCTCTGATGATAGAGCAGTTGGCGCAGCTGAACGAGAAGCATCAACAGCTCATCTGCGCATATAAAGTGAAGATGAATGAGGCTAAGCGACTAAGGGATGCTCGTCGTCCTATCGCCACCGAAGAAGAGCGTGCGGCCATGGTGAAGGAAAGTCAGTTTATGAAGGCCGAACTGGCAAGGATGAAGCGCCGTATGACTTCGGAGCGGGAGTCGTTGCAGACTCCATTGTCGCTCGTCAACAAAGAGATAGAGCAGTTGAAGGAGGAGCGGCGTAGGCGTAGCGAATCGCTGCAGCAGTGGCTTTTCAGACAGTTTGTGGTGAGCAACGGCAGAGGCGAACAGTGTCATCTGTTGGACCTTTTCCAGCAATGGTCGGCCACACTGCCACCCTCGGGCGCAGGCGACTGTTGTGCTCCGCGCTTACTCCAGTATGCCTATGCTCATCAGTATGTGCCTCTATGTATGGGTGAGTTTTGGTGGGGACGCTCGCCAAAAGGTGAGGTGAGGCACCATCTTCATTTCTATCCTGCTTGCAGGGCGAAATGTCTGCCTATCCTCTCGTTTATGTTACAGGGACTTGACGTTGACCCCAACCCTCTTGCTTTCGATGACGAGGGGACGCTGGAGGTGATAGAGGATAATGAATGGTTTTGCATTGTCAACAAGCCTGCCGGCATGTTGAGTGTCCGGGGAAAGAGTGAACGACGTTCTGTAGAGACGCTGTTGCGTGAGCGTTGGGGCAATACTGCTGTGCCATTGATGGTGCATCGGCTGGATATGGATACAAGTGGTCTGCTCATTGTGGCTAAGTCGAGAGAGATATTGGTGGCGCTTCAGCAGCAGTTTGCTGAGCGCAGGGTGAAGAAATGCTATGTGGCTCTTCTGAGTGGTGTGTGGCAGGGGGCGAAGGAGGGTGTGATCTCTCTCCCCTTGCGTCCCAATCCGCTCGATCGTCCCCGACAGGTGGTTGACATGGAGCGGGGGAAGGAGGCGGTAACAAAATATAGGGTGCGAACCGTCATCGACGGTCGCACCCTCATGGAACTCTATCCCTTGACAGGTCGTACCCATCAGCTGCGCTTACATTGTGCGCATCCCGACGGACTGGCTCTCCCTATCGTAGGTGATGTGCTTTATGGAAGGCCAAACAAGCGCCTCTATCTTCATGCCGAAGAGATAGCGTTCCTCCATCCTGTAACCTCAGAACCGATGTCCTTCAGATGTCAGTCCTTGATATCGATGGTATAGGTCTTTGTCTGTCCTTTATAGGTAGCCTTGACGATGGCCTGCTTCTTTGTTGATGTAGGTTGGGTGATGGCTATCTTCACCTCTTTGTTGTCAGCACTGGCTGACACCTTAGGCATTTTCTTCCCTGCTTTCCCGAGAGAGATAGAGGCTGCATACTGGTCGTAACCTGTATAGCCGTTGGCGTTGGTAGAGCGAACAGGAGTAGCGGGAAGCTCCACCTCTTTTCCATTCACCTTAATACATAGTGTCGGAGGAACGGGGTAATCCATCTGCTGGTTTTTCTTAGTGAAGCCCAGACCGTGCAACACGCACAGTTGTTCTCCTCCCTCACCTTTGGCAACGAGATAGATGGCATGTTTGCCCTGAAGACCTTCAACAGCCTGTGCTACGTCCATCTGCAGTTTGGTGATCTTCTTTGTCTTGGTAGATTTTACGCTCACCTCGCCAAGTTTCTTTCCCTGCCATGTGGCATTGGCACATGGGCCGTCGAGCCATACCTCAATGCTGAATGCCTTGTCGGTAGTAGGTTCGAGGAAGAGGTTGAGACGTGTCTCATTGCCTACCTTAGCGCCCTCAAAGGGCAGCAGTCCCTTGGTCGCTTTATCCAATCCACCGAAGCCAAAATACTTATAGCCGATGATGTTGTTGTTCTTCACATTCACAGCCATGCTGTTGTCCCAGATATCCCATGAGTCCTGTTGGCTGCCTACCTCGGAGAGGTAACAGGCATAGCCGGCAGAGTAGTACTTATAGGGGTCCAGTCCAAAGAATTGGAAACCTTCTGAGGTCACCTCGGCACCAGTATACTCCATGCCATTGGAGGCTTTGGCTGTCCATACCCCATCCTTGGCATAGGGGTCGTAACCGCGTATCACCACCACTCCGCCATCGGCCACAGCCTTCTCGTCGCATTGTATGGTGATGGGTGCCACCATAGCTTGGCGAGCGAAGCCGAATCCGCGTGGTGGACGATGATAGAACACATACCACTGACCATTCACCTCTTCGATGCTGCCATGGGTGTTGTGACCAGCGTTGGCACAGATAAGGCGGCTGCCGTCGGTGCTTGGCACGATGCCTCGGCTATCTACCAGCACTCCTCCGCTACGCCACGGACCTAAGGGGCTGTCACCGTAAGCATAGCGCAACGTTGAGTTGGAGTTGCCCACGCCATACTCCTTGCCTGAGAATCCCGAGAAGATCATCACATATTTGTTGCCCACCTTTCTGATGGATGATGCTTCGAAGAAACCGAAATCTTCGGGTTTCTGCTCTTTATAGAGGGCAGGGTAGGTGGTGCCTTGTGGGTCACGCACCTTTCCGTCGTGTGTGCAGGCTGGGATGAAATATGGGATGACCTCTGTGCCCGGTCTTACGGAGTACATCGTGTTTTGGTCGAGTTGAGCTGCCGATGAGCGCTGGAACCCCCAAAAACCATAGGCGCGGAAACCTTTGTCGAAGTCGGGGTCAGAGGCATCGGTGATGTTCTCTACGAAGACACTGGGGTCGAAACCGAAGATACTTCCCGGAACAGTGGCAGTGCCCTCGGCATTGAGGTTGATGGGAGTGAAGGGACCATTGGGACGATCGCCCTTGCACACCATCGCTTCACGACGGTGACCCCTGCTGTGGGGGAAGAGATAATACACTTTCTTGCCATCTTTCTGCTTGATCTCCACAATGTCTGGCGCATACATCACGTCCCATTGGTTCTGAATGTTATAGGTGAAGATGGCACCCTCATCCTTCCAGTTGGTGAGATCTTCTACGGGAGCCGACCACATGCGAATGTCAGCACCGCAGTAGCTATTAAACCTCACATCGTGTGAACCGATGATATAAAGGCGATATTTTCCCGGATGATCAGGGTCTTCAAATACTCGGGGCTCGCCATCAGGAAGATGCTCCCACAATGGAAGGTAGGGGTTACCTGTACCGATGCGCATCGTGAACTGATTGGTTTTTGTTGCAGCATTCATGTTACTGGTGTTAAACAACGCCAAAGAGGCACAGCAGACTGCCATGAGTGATTGGCGAAATGTTGACAAAGGATAATTGTTCATTTACTATATGGTATTTTAGGTTATATATGCCACGTTGGGACCTCCCCTTGGAGGATACACACAATAGGGCATACAAAGGTAAGAAACGTTATATAAGTTTAATTTGCCACTTGTCCCAAATCATTTTCAAATTGTTGCAACAAGCGTACTCCGACCGAGAATCGAACTCGGATCTACTCTTTAGGAGAGAGTTGTTCTATCCATTGAACTATCAGAGCCCCAAAAAATCCAATGCCTTCATGAGCCGCATAACAATGGTCTGCTCACAGCATGAAGTGCGCTGCAAAGGTAAGGATAAATTCTGAAAGACAGAAGAAAAAGTGGTGATAATTTCCTTGGGGAGAAAAGATTGTACGAAAATAGGAGAAGAAGAAAAAAAATGCTACCTTTGCAAAACAGTGACAAATGACTAACGTGTTATACAATGTTTTTTCATCCCTTATCTTGTGAGAATAACTATGAGCAGAATGAGTTTCTTATGTTTGGCAATGATGATGACGGTCATGGCCATAGCTGCAGAGAGAGCAGAGGTGAGTTCGCCCGACGGATTGTTGACGGTGACTATCGACAATGTGAACAATGAGGCACATTATTCGGTGATTTACAGAGAGAAAGTGGCCATAGAGCGTTCGGCTTTAGGACTGTATGCCAATATTGCCGACTTCACTAAGAAACTGACACTGAAGCACATCACCAAAGACAAGAAGCAATGCCGTTATCTCATGAGAGGAACAAAATGTTCATGGGTGGAAAAGACTTATAATGAACTGAAGGCTGTGTGGGAGACCAAAACGGGAAGACAGATGACCACTACCTTCAGGGTGAGCAACAATGATGTGGCCTTCAGATATGAGTTCGAACAACAAGGAGAGACGGCCTGTATGACGGTGAGTGGCGAGGCTACATCCTTCCGCTTGCCACAGAACACCAAAACCTTTATCTGTCCGCAGTCGGATGCCATGGTGGGATGGATGCGCACCAAACCCTCTTATGAGGAGGAATATGTGGCCGATGGAGAGATGGATGTACGCTCACGTTATGGGCAGGGATACACTTTCCCCTGTCTGTTCAGAAGTGGTGAGGAGGACACCAGATGGGTGCTCATCAGCGAGACAGGTACCAACGGTAACTATGTGGGATGTCATCTTAGCGACTATAACAGGGAGAAAGGATATACCATCGCCTTCCCTATGGCGGGTGAAGCCAACGGCATTGGCTCTACAGCAGCAGGAATCGCCTTGCCAGGATGTACACCATGGCGTACCATCACGCTGGGAGAGACACTGAAACCTATCGTAGAGACCACGGTGAGCTATGATGTCGTGGAACCATTGTATGAAGCGAAATACGACTACCAACCAGGAAGATATACATGGAGCTGGCTCATCTGGCAGGATAATTCCATCAACTTTGACGACCAGGTGAAGTTTGTTGATCTGGCTGCCGCCATGGGATATGAGTATTGCTTAGTGGATAACTGGTGGGACAAGAACATTGGTAGAGAACGCATAGAGCAACTCAGCACATATGCACAGAGCAAGGGCGTGAGTCTGATGCTGTGGTATAACTCCAATGGCTATGAGAACGACGCTCCACAGACACCCAAACAATGTATGAGTACCACGCTGCAACGAAGAAAAGAGATGGCATGGCTAAAGAGTATTGGCGTGAAGGGTATTAAGGTCGATTTCTTTGCTGGAGACAAGCAGATGACCATGCAACTCTATGAGGATATCCTTGCCGATGCCAATGACTTCGGCTTACAGGTGGTGTTCCACGGAGCTACTCTTCCGAGAGGATGGGAGAGGATGTATCCCAATTTCGTTGCCTCAGAGGCTGTACTGGCATCGGAGAACACCTTCTTCAGTGAGCATCACGCCAAACAGGAGGGATTTGAACTCACTATGCATCCTTTCTGCCGAAATACTGTGGCTGCCATGGATTGGGGAGGAACAATCATGAATCGCTATCTGGCGCCTGACAACAGGAGCAGGCACCGCCGCTACACCTCTGATGTCTTCGAAATGGCAGCTGCCGTGACAGTACAGACAAGCGTGCAATGTATTGCTCTGCAGCCCAATAACCTGACGGATGTGCCAACCTTTGAACTCGATTTCCTCAAAACGGTGCCCACAGCATGGGATGAGACGGTGTTTATCGATGGCTACCCAGGACGATATGTGGTGATGGCAAGAAGAAGTGGGAAACGATGGATCGTGGCGGCACTCAACGCTACTGGCAAAGCTATCAGTGTGCCACTCCAACTGCCTCAACTCGCCGGAAAGATGGTGAAGATCTACAGTGATAAGTCGCTCAAAAAGGAAGAAATGTGGCCTGAAAGCGAAGTGAAGACAGTAAAGATCAACAAAAAAGGAACAGAGAAAATCACACTGCAGCCGATGGGAGGCGTAGTGATTGATGGTTAATTAACATTAAATTTGCAGTCGTCTGTCAAACATTTAGCACTTTCTGTCGTCTTTATCCTTGAGTGTAAGTAATACACCAGTATGTTATGAAAAGATTATTTGTTACAGCTTGTATAGTATGTATGTTTGTGGCTGCGGCCATGGCCCAGGGAGCAGTGAAGGGAAAGGTGTTGGATAAGCAGACTTCTGAGGCGCTACAACTGGTCACAATACGCGTGAGTCAGGCCAACACAGGTAAGTTGGTAAAGGGATTGGTTACTGATATGGAAGGCAACTTCACATTGGGCAAACTGCCATATGGCAACTATACACTCGACGTGTCGTTTGTGGGCTATAAGACAGTAAAGAAGCATTTCACCGTATCGGCAGAGAAAAAGACGGCTCATTTCCCGCTCATCTATCTCGCTGAAGACCATCAGACACTGAAAGAGGTGCAGGTGACGGGACAGCGCTCGCAGATGAAGTTGGAGGTGGACAGAAAATCGTTTACCGTCGACCAGGTACTGGCTGCACAGGGCGGCTCAGCAAGTGACCTGCTGGAGAATATCCCCTCGGTAGAGGTGAGCAACGATGGTGAGGTGTCGCTGCGCGGTAGCACGAGCGTCGAGGTATGGATCAACGGAAAAGCAAGCGGACTGACAAGCGACAACAGAGGAGAAATATTGCAGCAGATTCCTGCAGAGAGCATAGAACGCGTGGAGGTTATCGACAACCCCAGCGCCAAGTTCAGTCCTGAGGGCTCGGCCGGAATCATCAACATCATCCTTAAGAAAGACAGAAAGGCGGGCTATTATGGTTCCCTAAGGGCTGGTGCCAGCAATCAAGGCGGATGGAACACCAGTGGGAATATCAATTACTCAAGTGGAAAACTCGATGCCTTTGCCAACGTGGGCTACCGTCGCCGAAAGAGCAAAGGACATAGCGAGAGTGAGCAGGTATATACCAACAACCAGACATACCAGCGGTCGGATGGTGATAATGAACGTGGAGGAAAGAACTTCTTTGGAAGGGCTGGACTCACCTGGCACTTCACCGATAAGGACGACCTCTCATTCACGGGTATGACCATGCTGGGCAAACGTGAGGAGAGTAGTGTGACACCTTATTATTATGGTAAGGTGGGAGCAACAACACCCGACAGATTGATGATGCGTACCACCACGGGGGAAGGCGACATGAACATGTATCACGGCGAGATGGGATATACGCATACCTTCAAGGAGAAGCACAGCATCGACTTCAACCTCTCGTTCGACAAGTGGAAGAGCGATGGTGACAACTATTATAAGGATAGTACACATTTCTTCAACGGCGATCCGGCGGCTTACAGCTATCAGTACCGACCGGTGTTTATCAACAACCGCTCATGGGAGGCTAAACTCGACTATGAGAACCAACTGTCTGAGAACCTGAAGATTGAGGCTGGTTACAACTGGAAAGCATCGCATGAGAATACTCCGCAGGAGGCTTGGATGGACAAAAACTCTTTTGATGGAAAAAATGCGGTGGAAGATCAGGCTTTCTTCAACAGATTTATCTATGATATCACTACCCATGCCCTCTATGCTACAGTGAACACGAAGCTGGGAAAACTCGGAGTGATGGCCGGACTGAGAGGTGAATATTGGAGGGTGGAGACGGAGAGCTATACCTATGAACAGGAGCACAACAGCAGTAAGAGAGAGCGACCATTTAAGAAAGATTTCTTCCAACTCTTCCCATCGCTGTTTGTCAACTATCCCCTGACAAAGACATCGCAGATACAGCTCAATTACTCACGTCGTCTGCGCAGACCATGGGGAGGCGAACTGAACAGTTTCAAGAACACGCGCGATGCTGCCATGGTGTCGTTTGGTAACCCTGAGCTGACACCTGAATATACCAACGCCTTTGCACTCAATTACCTAAAGACATGGGATGCACACACTCTGTCGGTAGGCACCTACTATCGCACTACTACCGATGTGATTCAGCGTGTGTCATATAATCATAACGACACTATCTTCCAAACCAATCAGAATGTGGCAAAGAGTCAGAGTGCTGGTATGGAGGTAATACTCAAGGACAAACTGTTCCGCATCCTCGACCTCACTACGACGGTGAATGCTTACTACTACAAACTGGATGGTTTCTCTTATGTCATCAATGACCAAACGGTAACAGGAGAGGCTGACGAGAACTTCTCATGGGATGCACGTATGCTGGCGTCGCTTATCCTGCCCTACGACATCTCTTTCCAAGCTACAGGCAACTATCGTGCACGCAGTTTGGTAAGTCAGGGTTATAGGAAATCAAATGCCAGTCTTGACCTGGGACTGAGAAAATCGTTTTATAACAAGATGTTTGCGCTGTCTATCAACTGGCGTGATGTGCTGGGCACAAGGAAATGGGAAACCTATACTTCTACCGACACCTTCTCGCGACACAGTAAGAACTGGCGCGACCCGCGCATCAATGTCACCCTCACATGGAATTTCGGCAATATGAACAGCAAGAAGAAACAGAGACAGGAGGAACAGGGCATGGACGATGAGCAGCAGAATTTCGGAGGATATGAATAGTAGCCTCTCTCTTCCCTGCGCTTCCCCACCCATTCTATTCCGAAGAATCAATGTGTAAGTAAATATAGGGATGTTCTGTAAATTAACCGATTAAAAATCAGTAAAATAGTCTCTGATATGCTCTTTAGTCATTACCGGATTCATTGGTCAATGGTAAAGTCGAGCTGACGTTTTTCGATGTTGGCACGCGCTACCCTGATGCGTACAGGATCCCCCAACTGATATTTGTTGTGGAAGCGACGGCCCACAAGACAGTAGTTGCGCTCATCGAAATCGTAGTAATCATCGTCGAGGTCACGCATTGACACCATACCTTCACAGTGGTTCTCATCGATCTCACAATAGATGCCGTAGCTCTGAATACCACTGATGTGAGCATCATAGACCTCACCAATCTTGTCTTCCATAAACTCCACCATCTTATATTTGATGCTGTCGCGCTCTGCATTCTGAGCCACCAGCTCCATGTCGCTGCAATGTTCGCAGAGCTCCTCATAATGGTCTTTGTTCGCAGAACGTCCTCCCTGCTGATAGCGGGTGAGGAGGCGATGGACTATGGTGTCGGGATAGCGACGGATGGGAGAGGTGAAATGGGTGTAATAGTCGAAAGCCAGTCCATAATGTCCGATGTTGTGGACGCTATACTTGGCCTTCATCATCGCACGTAGGGCCACTGTCTCGATGAGTTTTTGTTCACCCCTGCCAGCACAGCCCTCCATCAGCGTATTCAGACTCTTGCTGATGGCTCCACGGGTACCAGCCGTCTTCAGTTTGTATCCAAACTTTGTAACAAACTGTCTAAGGGTCTCCAACTTTGTGGGGTCGGGTTGGTCATGCACTCGGTAGGGGAGGGTCTTGGCCTTCTTCCCCTTGGCCACCCTGCCGATGCTCTCTGCCACATAACGGTTGGCAAGGAGCATGAACTCCTCGATGAGTTTGTTGGCATCTTTCGACTTTTTGAAATAACATCTGATGGGTCTGCCCTTCTCATCGACATCGAAGTGAAGTTCCTCGCGGTCAAACTTCACTGCACCATTCTTAAAGCGCTGTGTGCGCAACTTCTTAGCCAGGCTGTCCAGTTTGATGAGAGCCTCAGCATTCTCCCCTTTGTAGCCATCCTTGGATGCTGGGGGCGCTGGTGTCCCCGTGCCATCAACAACCCCATTGGCTTCGAGCAACTGTTGCACTTCCTCGTAGGCATAACGGCGGTTGCTCTTTATGACGGTATGTGCCAGGTGCCAACGTTTGATGTCCGCCTCGTCGGTCATTTCAAAGATGGCACTGTAGGCCAGCTTCTCTTCGTCGGGGCGCAATGAACATATGAAATTGCAGAGACGTTCGGGGAGCATGGGGATGGTGCGGTCAACGAGATAGACACTTGTGGCGCGTTTCACCGCCTCTTTGTCGATGACGGACCCCTCCTTGACATAGTGGGACACATCGGCGATATGGACACCCACCTCCCATAGTCCACTGTCGAGACGGCGGATGGAGAGCGCATCATCGAAGTCTTTGGCATCACGCGGGTCGATGGTGCAGGTGAACACCTCGCGATAATCCTCACGCTCAGCAAGGTCAGCCTCAGTAATCTCGGCACTGATTTTTTCTGCCGCCTCTTCCACATTCTTCGGATATTTATATGGCAGACCATACTGGGCGAGGATGGCATGCATCTCAGCATCGTTGTTGCCCATCTCGCCTAAGATATCCACCACCTCACCTATCATGTTCTTATGGTCGGCATCAGGCCATTGAGTGATTTTCACCACGGCCTTGTCGTTGGTCTTACCACCCTTGAGACGACTCTTGGGGATGATGATATCGTGAGACATTAGGTTGTCGGGCAGGACAAGTATCGCCATATCCTTCTCCACACGTAGTTTGCCCACAAACTGGTCGCGGGCACGCTGTAGGATAGAGGTGACGATGGCCTCTTTGATGTGGTTCTGACGGCGTGCAAGGAAGGTGACCTGTACCCTATCGCCATCTAAGGCCGACATGGAGTTGCGCTCGGCGACGAAGATAGGCTGACTGCCATCGTCGGGGATGAAGGAGTTCTTGCCGTTGGACTTGCGACGGAAGACACCTTCCTGCAACTGCGTCTTGGTGTTAAGACGATACTGGTTCTCGCTCACTTTGGTGATGAAATCGTCCCATGCCATCTCCTCCATCACATCAATGGCCAACATCTTTACCGGGTGAGTGACCATCTTCAATGATTTGAAAATCTGTTTGAAACTGTATGTTTCTGATGGATGATTTTGGAAGAAGTCGATGAGTAGTTCAGCCACTTGCTTCTTGTTCATCCTCTTGCCACCTTTTTTCTTTGTCATAATCTTTTGAGTTAAATGTTTATTTAGAGTTCAGCAGGTTTATGAGTTCCTTCATGCCCTCTGAGGCTCCTTTTTGTATGTAGGTGATGCTGCTGCCCTCGGGCACCTTGACCGGCTTAGGGTCGATGAGATAGATGGGGGCTCCCTCTTTGACATAGCGTACGAGTCCTGCAGCAGGATAGACATTGAGTGAGGTGCCGATGATAACGAAGATATCGGCTTGAAGTGTGAAGGCAGCAGCCTGTTCTATCATAGGTACAGCCTCACCGAAGAAGACGATATAAGGGCGGAGTAGGGACCCATCAGAGGCTTTAGCACCTGGGAGCACCTCGTAGTTGTCGGAGGTGAGTGTTTGCCAGCAGGCAGGGTTCTCTACATCCCTCGAAGAGCATACCTTCATCAGTTCACCATGAAGATGGATGACCTTGGAGGAGCCCGCACGCTCATGGAGGTTATCGATATTCTGCGTCACGACGGTCACATCATAATGCTGCTCCAGTTGGGCTACTAAATGGTGACCCTCATTGGGTTGGCAGCTGATGAGTTCCTTGCGCCGAGCGTTGTAGAAACTGTTGACCAACACAGGGTTAGCCAACCATCCATCATGTGAAGCCACCTGCTCCACGGGATAGTTCTCCCATAGTCCACCCGCATCTCTGAAGGTCTTGATGCCACTCTCTGCTGACATGCCAGCTCCGGTAAGAATCACTATTTTCTTCATACGCTTACTATTGTTGTTCTACAAAAATAGTTATTTTTCATCAATGACCGCATTCATATCAAAGAATTTGAGTAAATTTGCACGATTTTTAATTCAATTATAACATATAAGATGGATAAAGTAAGTTATGCCTTAGGATTAGGTATCGGCAACCAACTGCTGCAGATGGGTGCCGCCGAGTTGAATATTGACGACTTTGCAACAGCAATCAAAGACGTGCTTGCAGGAAATGAGTTGAAGGTATCTAACCGTGAAGCACAGACCATAGTACAGGATTTCTTCAAGGAGAAAGAGGAGAAGTTGCAGGCTGAGCGTCAGGAAAAGGGTAAAGCTGCTCGTGAAGCAGGTGAGAAATATCTTGCTGAGAATGCTAAGAAAGAGGGCGTGGTGACGCTGCCCAGTGGTCTCCAGTATCAGGTGATCAAGGAGGGTAACGGCAAGAAACCTAAAGCCACTGATAAGGTGAAATGTCATTATGAGGGTTTCCTTATCGATGGCACAGTGTTTGACAGTAGTGTGCAGCGTGGCGAGCCTGCCGTCTTCGGACTTCAGCAGGTGATTGCCGGATGGACAGAAGGTCTGCAGCTGATGCAGGAGGGTGCCAAGTACCGCTTCTTCATCCCTTATCTCTTAGCTTATGGTGAAGGTGGTGCTGGTGCTGCCATTCCTCCCTATGCTGCACTGATCTTCGATGTGGAACTCATCGAGGTAATCTGATGTAACCAATGAATAATTATTATAACTAACAAAAATGAAAAAACTTACTGTTGTGGCCTCTGTGGCCATCGCTGCTGCCGCTCTCACATCGTGCGGCAACTCAACCCCCAAGGCTGACCTGAAGAACGATGTTGACTCAATGAGCTATGCTATCGGTATGGCACAGACACAAGGTCTGAAGGATTATCTCGTTGGACGTATGGGTGTGGACACCACTTACATCGATGAGTTTGTACGCGGTCTTAACGAGGGTGCCAATGCTGGTGATGACAAGAAGAAAGCTGCCTATTATGCTGGTATTCAGATTGGACAGCAGATTGCTAACCAGATGGTAAAAGGCATCAACTATGAGGCTTTTGGTGACGACTCTACACAGACTATCTCACTGAAGAACTTTATGGCTGGTTTCGTTTCAGGTACTACAGGCAAGAAGGGCTTGATGACACCTGAGCAAGCTATGAAGGTGGCTAACGAGAAGATGAAGGCCATCAAGACGCAGACCATGGAGAAGCGCTATGGTGACAACAAGAAGAAGGGTGAGGAGTTCCTCGCTGAGAACGCTAAGAAAGAGGGTGTGAAGACTCTTCCTGGAGGCGTACAGTATAAGGTGATCAAGGAGGGTAACGGTCCTATCCCCGCCGACACTTCTTTGGTGAAGGTTCACTATGTGGGTCGCACCTTGGAGAAGGATGGCGAGTTTGACAACTCCTACAACCGTAAGGAGCCTGTAACCATGCGTTGTAACCAGGTGATCAAAGGTTTCACCGAGGCACTCGTTCACATGCCAGAGGGCTCAATCTGGGAGATCTACATCCCTCAGGAGTTGGCTTATGGAGAGCGTGAGCAGGGAAAGATCAAGCCTTTCTCTACACTGATCTTCAAACTCGAACTGATTAATGCTAATGCAAAATAAATAGCAGATGAAGCGTATGATGATAATGGCACTCGTCGTCTTGGCGAGTGCCACTTTTGGTACTGCATCGGCCGCCAAAAAGGATAAGAAGAACAAAAAGGCTGAGGTGAAGAAGGCTGTAGTGCTTGCTACAAGCTCTGATACACTGAGTTATGTAGCAGGAAAGGGTGTCACCAACGGACTGCTCCCTTACCTGAAGCAGAACTTTGGTGTGGACTCTGCTAATATTGCTGATTTCCTCAGAGGTTTTGAGGAGATGAACAAGCTGGCCAATGACCCGAAGATGAAAGCCTATGCGGCGGGTATCCAGATTTCTGACCAGTTGAACAACAGAATGATAAAGTCGATGAAGGAGCGGTTTAGTGAAACCCCAGACTCTATCATCAATGAGGTGCTCTATCAAGGTTTCATGGATGCTGTAAAAGGCGATACCACACTGTTCAAACAGGAGGAGGCTGAACGTCTCTTCCGCGAGATGAGCGAGAAGAACGAGCAGGCTAAGAGTGAGAAGCTCTATGGAGCCAACCGTGAGGCAGGAAAGGCTTTCCTTGCTGAGAACGCTAAGAAAGAGGGCGTGGTGACGTTGCCAAGCGGTCTTCAATATAAGGTGTTGACCAAGGGTGAGGGTGCTGTACCTAAGATGACTGACAAGGTGGAGGTGAACTATGAAGGACGACTGGTGGACGGAACGGTGTTTGACAGTTCAAGCAAACATGGATCTAAACCCGTCTCTTTCCGCGCTGACCAGGTCATCAAGGGTTGGACCGAGGCGCTGACAATGATGCCTGTGGGTAGTAAGTGGCAGCTTTTCATCCCCTATCAGCTGGCCTATGGAGAGCGTAATATGGGCAATATTAAACCTTTCAGTGCACTCATCTTTGACGTGGAGCTTGTTGGCATAGAAGGTCAAACAAACAACACCGTTGAAGAGAAGAAAGA
>JAHAZN010000046.1 GCA_018385335.1 Prevotella sp. | reverse complement strand
TTGATACACAATTTCTATAAGACCATCATTAGCAAGCTTGACACCAAGGCTTTCGGGCTCAAGGAAACGAGTCGCATAAAGGCTTTTGTCTTCAGCTTCATCTCCGTACCTGCCAAGTGGATCATGGCAGCAAGGCAATATGTGCTGAATATCTACACAGAAAACCGTGCTTATGTAAGACCCTTTATAACTGAATTCGGGTAAGAGTTCATTTTTTGTGGTTAGAACCTGCGTATTGCCTCAATTCGCATTGTGGGGTAAGGGGGATGGAGTACCGAATCAGACAACACGCGCGTTTCAACTATCATGATTGACGTGTCCAAGCACTTTGCTGCCACGAAGATTGCGACTGAAGATTACTTGCGGATTTAAGGGGGAATATATATGCGTGGGCTTATGCAAATGTTTGCATAGGCCTACACTAACGTATTTGCGGGCCTACGCATATATATAACTTTATGAGGGCATGGCTTAGGCTATTTTTTCTTTCCATTTTTTTGCGTATTCAAAAGATTATCAGTACCTTTGCCAACAGAGAATCAACCTCATCGTTTTTTTTGAAAATTGATAATTATCATCCATCCAATATGAACAAAATCTTTTTCTCGCTGATGGCCTTCTGCGCCATCACCCTGCTGACTGCCTGCTCTTCCGATGACAACGAGGGAACCGGCACTCCCAAGAAACAACGCCTCACCTTCACCGCTACCCAGGAGGGAACGCCTGCCAACACGAAGACCGTGATAGCAGACAATACCAAAATCCACTGGCAGAGCGATGATAAAATCTGTATTCCTGATGGTACAGAAAGCAATGAGTTTAAGCTGACGAGTGGAGAAGGAACAAAGAGTGCTATCTTCGAGGGTTATGCCACCCCCAGCTCTTCCTATACCGCCGTTTATCCTTACACTGCTACTGCCGCATTGGAGGCCGATGGCACAGTGACGGGCATCACCCTCCCTGCCACCCAGACGGCTACCGCCAACAGTTTCGACCCGCAGGCAGCATTGATGATGGCAGTGAGCAACGGCACCACATTAGCTTTCAAGAATGTCGTGGCTTATCTGAAACTGACTCCTAAGTTTGCTTGCAGTAAGATTGTATTGAAGGCAGCCGATGAGACAGCCGTCTTAGCCGGCACAGGCAAGCTCGCCTATAACAACGGCATACCCACTATCGACCTCTCTGAGGCCACAGACAAGTCGTATGCCATCACCCTCACCGGCAACATCGAAGCCGACAAAGCCTATTACATCGCCGTTCCTGCCGTCACCCTCACTGCAGGTTGGAAACTCTTCTTCACTAAGGCCGACGACAGCAATGAATATATCTATAAGGGCATGTCTTCGCTCAACTTTGAGAGGAATATGGTGGCAAATATTGGAGAGTTCTCGATTGAGAATACCAATTGGTATAATCCTCGTCGTGGCGAAATAGTAAGAGCTGATCAAGAGGTGGATATGGGATTGATAGTTACTATCGGTAGTACGAACTACAAAGTCATCTTTGCCAAGAGCAATCTGACCGCCACTGGTCTTGCAGTAAATGATTACGACTATGGCGATTATTTTGCTTGGGGAGCCACAGAGCCATGGTATTCTTCAATAGATACATCAACCTCTCCATGGACAATCAGTTGGAAAGACGGTAAGTCTGGTGGATATATAACAGAGAATTGTCCATCTTATAATAATGATTCTTATGTAGAGAATGATGTTTTGAAGATGGAGTATGATGCTGCCCATCAGATTCTTGGTGGTGACTGGCAGTTGCCTTCCACGCAGATATGGGGCACTTTATATAACACCACTAATTACACATGGACATGGGAAACTCAAGATGGAAACCAAGGTTATCAAGTGACAAACAAATCAGACAACAGCAAATCTCTTTTCTTGCCTGCTGCCGGGTGCTTATACCAAATTGACACCAACGAAGTGGGTTCCATCGGCTTCTACTGGTCAAGTACATCCTACTTGAACACACTCTACAGCCTATACCTCGACAGCGGTTCTGTCGATCCGGGTTTCTACGGGTCCCACGGATTTGGTTTCAGCGTGCGTCCCGTGCGCTTAGTTGCAGTTGAATAAGAACACATAGTGCAAGCAGCGAGCAAGCAATCCGCATCCTCCCCCACCCATCGCCCTTCCTCATCAGTTCTTTAGCTATGAGAGTCGGCGATAGGTGGGGGAGATTCTTTTGGCTGTTACCTATGCTGACTAACGGCGATAAATTTCCCTTAGGAAGGTTCCCCAAAAACACGCGCCGACTTTTGGATAAAAAACAGGCGAGAAAATAAAAAATCTCGCCTGAAAAATATTTTTTCTCGCCGAGATTTTTCGAGCATCCCCATTGATGTTCCAAAATAACCGTTTGAATGTTTGGCATTGTCACGAAAAAACTGCAATTTTGCAGATGAAATCAAAGGTGCCCCTATTGTCGCAGTCGAATACTGTTGTTCATCGAGGCTTTTAATCATTGTTTATACGGTGTTAGAACATCGTTAGAAGGACAATAAAACTACCTAAAAATACTAACCTATGAAGTGAGTTGCCATTGCACCTCTCGTCATGTTCATGATAAAAAACAATCTGCTATGACAAAAACATTCTGCTCCCGTCTTCTTTTCCATGGATGTATGCTATCCATCGGCCTTCTAATGCCCATGAAATCAGTAGCACAAATTCCATCCCAGTCTATCAAATGGGATAAGACAGGTCTTATCTTTGACGGAAAAAGAGTGATGCCCGTGATGGGCGAAATCCATTACTCTCGACTGCCCCAGGACGAATGGAAGGAGGAGATAAGAAAGATGAAAGAAGGAGGGGTGACGATCATCGCTACCTATGTGTTCTGGAACCATATCGAGGAACGGGAAGGAGTGTTCGACTGGTATGGGCGACGAGACCTGCGACGGTTTATAGAACTCTGCAAAGAGGAGAACATGCCTGTGGTGCTCAGAATGGGACCCTTCTGCCATGGAGAGGTGAGAAACGGAGGTATTCCTGACTGGATGTTTGACAAGGGATGTAAGATGAGGGAAGAGAATGCCACCTTCCTTCGTTATGCCACTCGCCTGTACCGACAGATCTTTACTCAGATACAAGGGCTGCAGTGGAAGGATGGTGGACCGGTCATTGCCGCGCAGTTTGACAATGAATATAGGGGTAAAGGAAGCTATCTGATGACACTGAAGAGGATAGCCAAAGAGATTGGTTTCGACCTGCCTTTCTATACACGAACAGGATGGCCCGAGTTGCGTACCCCCGTACCTTATGGAGAGATGCTTCCCCTTTATGGCGACTATGCTGACGGATTCTGGGACAGAAGTACCCGACCGGCAGTGGGCGACTATTACAAGGCATTCAACTTCAGAGCCTTCCGTAGTTCTACGGCAATAGCTACGGAGCAGTTGGGTGAACAGAAAGAACACATGAACAAGGATGAGTTGCAATACCCCTATTTCACCTGTGAGCTCGGAGGTGGTATGGCGACAGCCTATCACCGTCGTCCCTTGGTGACCCCTGAGGATGCCTATGCCATGGCTGTCGTGAAGTTGGGAAGCGGAAGTAATCTTCTTGGTTATTATATGTATCATGGCGGAACCAACCCCGACGGCTACCTCAATACACTCAACGAGTGTCAGCGCTCCAGAGCTACCAACTACAATGATATGCCTCTGAAAAACTATGATTTTCAGGCACCTATAGGAGAGTTCGGACAGCTCAATCCCCATTATTTCATGTTGAGAAAACTCCATCTCTTCATGCAGGATTATGGAGAGACATTGGCAGAGATGGAGTCCACCTTTCCTGCACCACAGGAGATAGCCAAGGGCGAGGATAAACAATTGAGATGGTCATATAGGAGCAAGGGCGACAGTGGCTTTGTTTTTATCAACAATTATGAACGTTTGCAACAGCTGTCAGCGAAGAAGAATATTCGATTTAATGTATGCGGACTCACCTTCCCTAAGCAGCCGCTCACACTGCCAGCAGGAACAATGGCCATCTTCCCCGTTAATATCGACGGTATCAGATATGCCACGGCGCAGATCGTAGCCAAACGCAACGGAAAGCTCTATCTCCAGCAAATCAAGGGAGTTCCCACAGAGATAGCACTGAAGAGTGGTAAGGTGATGAGAAAAGTGAAAGCCTTAGGCACTGAGAAACCAGTATATGGCAATATCTATCTGCTCAATGAAGAACAGGCCGGAAAACTCTTCTATGAAGACAAGAGTTCATCGGAAGAACAGGTGGTAGCTCTCCCATATAAGAAGATGGCAGAGGCTAAGCCAGAGCGTACCATCACCATAGGCTGCCAGAAGGTAGCCGAGGCCCCCGCTGACAGCGATTTCGTGCCCGCTGCCGTCTATCAGATAGTCATCCCCAAAGAGATGAAAGGGAAAAAGGCGATGATGACCATCGAATATGAAGGCGACTGCGCCCGTCTCTATGCCGGGAAACATCTGGTAGCAGATAATTTCTACAACGGACGACCGATACTCTATGGTCTGTGGCGACTAGATGAACAGCACATACAGGCAGATACCTTAGAACTGCGCATCCTTCCCCTACAGAAGAATATGCCTGTGTATGGCTGCGGCAACGGAGTAGGAGAGAAGGTGATGAAGGTGGAATTGAGTTATTTTGCACCGTGAATAAGTCAGACATGGAAAAGATAGCAAGTGAGCGAATGATAACGAAGATGAACACAGTGAGTAGAGGAATGTTGGCAGTGCTGATGCTGCTGTTGAGTGGTGGCGCTATGGGGCAGAAGATGAGTCTCAAAGGCTTGTGGGACTTCGAGGTTCTTCATAACAATGCAAAGCCTGAAGAGGTGGCATCAGATGGGAAGACTAAGAAACGCGTCTTTCTGCCCGGCACGATGCTTACCAACAACAAAGGTGATGAGGTGAGCATCCACACCCCATGGACAGGCAGTCTCTACGACTCTTCGTTCTATTTCAATCCGGCGATGGAGAAATACCGAGTGGAGGGACAGTGTAAGTTCCCCTTCTTCCTTACGCCCAAAAAACATTTCACCGGTAAGGCACGTTATAGTCGACAGGTGACTGTGCCCAAACAATGGAAAAAAGGTAGGGTGTTCCTCAAGCTCGAACGTCCACACATAGAGACTGAGGTGAGGGTGAACGGACTACTGGTGGGCAAAGACTCATCACTGTCGGTGCCCCATGTGTTTGAAATCACCAAGGCCATACGTGCAGGAAAAAACAACAGCATCGATATCGATATCTATAATGGTATAGAGAACGTGTGTGTAGGACAAGACTCACACTCTGTGACCGACCAGACACAGGGCAACTGGAATGGTATCGTAGGCGAACTTTCCCTCGTCTGTCGTCCCAAGGTCTTCATCGCCAATGTGCAGGTCTATCCCGAACGCGAGAAGAAGAGCGTGAGGGTGGAGTATGAGATCGACGGAGGTGAAGACATATGCGAAGTGCTCACACAGATAGACAACGGGTCGTGGCAGCACCACCAGCTGAGCAGAAACGAGGAAGGATGTTATGTGCTCCGTCTCCCGCTCACCACAGGACAGGAGGATGAGCTGCGATTGTGGGATGAGTTTACTCCCAACCTCTATTTACTGCGTAGTGTGATAAACAGCGACACCGTGACCACCACCTTTGGCGTGAGAGACATCGCTATCCATGGGCGACAGTTTTATATCAACGGAAGGAAGATGTGGCTCAGAGGAACAGTAGAGAACTGTTGCTTCCCCCTGACGGGCTATCCTCCTACCGATGAGGATGAGTGGCGACGCATCTTTGAAACATGTAAGGCCTATGGCATTAACCATGTAAGGTTCCATTCCTACTGTCCTCCCGAGGCAGCCTTTGATGCAGCCGATAAGGTGGGTATTTATCTTCAGCCAGAAGGTCCCTCTTGGCCCAATCACGGAGTGAAACTCAAGCGAGGGATGAGTATCGACCATTATCTCATGGAAGAGACGGAGAGGATGGTGCGTGAGTATGGTAACCATCCCTCGTTCTGTATGCTTGCAGCAGGCAATGAACCTGCAGGCGACTGGGTGACATGGTGCCGTGAGTTTGTGGACTGGTGGCATGCTACGGGCGACAATCGACGTGTCTATTGCGGAGCATCAGTAGGAGGTGGATGGGCCTGGGATGTGAACAGCGACTATCATGTGAAGGGAGGAGCCAGAGGACTGGATTGGGACAAACGACAACCCCAGTCGATAGATGATTATTATTCACAGCTGCTCCTGCCACGCAACTTCAAGACCAAAGGTGTGCCGGCCCATCTCTTGACCACAGACACCATCGACGGCAAGGTAACGACGGTCAACAACAGTCCTATCATCGCCCATGAACAAGGGCAGTGGTGCGCATTCCCCGATTTAGATGAGCGGAAACAATACACAGGACCTTATCAGCCTGGAAACCTCGATATCTTTGCCGACTTGCTACAGACGAATGGAATGGCGGAGATGGGAAAGAAATTTCTGATGGCAAGCGGTAAGTTGCAGACATTGGCCTATAAGGCAGAGATAGAGCGCAATCTACGAACCAAGGATTATGCCGGTTTCCAGTTGCTTGGACTCAATGATTATAGTGGTCAAGGCTCTGCTATGGTAGGTCTGCTTAATGTCTTCTGGAGAGAGAAAGGCTACTGCGATGCTACGATGTTCCGACAGTTTTGTAGTCCATTGGTTCCCCTCGCACGTTTCCCTCGTTTTGTCTTCACCCAAGAGGATACACTGCGGGTAGAGGTAGAGGCATACAATGCCGGTCGCTCAGACCTTGTGACGGCTGAGGCTTCGTATCTCATCGAGGACAGTGAAGGAAAGACAATGGCGTCAGGATGTTTCGATGTGAGCCGCGTATCGTTAGGCAAGAACAACCTGTTGGGGGCTGTGACTACAACCTTGAGCGCATTCCCCACACCTGGAAAATACTGTCTGAAGGTGTCGGTGAAGGGAACGGACCTCGAACAGGAACAGATGAGCGGCAACAACAGTTGGGAGTTCTGGGTTTATCCCTCCATGTCAGCAGAGAGTAAGCTGAATACTACTACGACAGACATCTTCATTACAGACACACTCAGCGATGAGGCTCAGAAGGTGTTGCAACGAGGAGGTAAGGTGTTGCTGACGGCAGCAGGTAAGGTGACCTTTGGCAGTGATGTAGTGCAGCATTATCTGCCCGTCTTCTGGAATACCAGTTGGTTTAAGATGCGCCCACCCCATACCGTGGGAGCTGTGATAGACACCACCCATCCACTCTTCCAACGCTTCCCCTCAGACGATTGGGCCAACCTCAACTGGTGGGAGTTATTGAACAGGGCACAGGTGATGAACCTCAGCCTGCTCCCCGCCGAATACCAGTCGCCCATCCAACCCATCGACACATGGCATGTGAGCAGAAAACTCGGGATGATTGTTGAGGCACAGTGTGGTGGGGGCAAACTGTTGATCACCACGATGGATATCTCCAACAACCTTTCTCAGCGACATGTGGCAAGGCAGATGCGAAGTGCCCTCCTTGACTATATGAACAGCAGCGACTTTCGTCCGCAGCTGACCCTGCCCATCGCCATCATGGAGAAGTTCTTCAGAGAGTATGCCCCCAAAGTAGATATGTTCACCAACGACTCTCCCGATGAGTTAAAGCCAAAAATAAAGTAAGCAAAAAGCCTCCTTTGCTTACGTCTTGCTTTTTCAAAAGCTCGAAATACGGCGTTATTTTCATTCATGGACCACTATGGGCGCAAATACGCGATTCTCGTGGCATGGTATTTTCACGCTCCTTAACATCTGCCGTAAAACCTTTTTACCTCAGCGCACATGACTGCCCAGTCATAGCTAAGGGGAGTGTTAACAAATGTAATGATGGTGACTGAAAAGGCTGTTTTTTGAACCACTTTTTCAGGAGTTTTCGGTGAAATAGAAAAGGCTTTGGAACCCCTATTTCATCGGCATTTTAGCGAATTTTTGACCCTCATTTCATGC
>JAHAZN010000045.1 GCA_018385335.1 Prevotella sp. | reverse complement strand
TGTCATATTTTTGTTTTTTCTAATACCCACCATAAATCGGAAAAACTTTGTTTGCATATAGGCTGTTACATTATTACAAATTAGTTTATCGCTAAATGGACCTACAACTAAAAAAGTTTCAGAACAGATCGTATTTTTATCACCAAATTCAGCTTTGCCTATTATACGAGCTGGAATAGGATTGCCAATCTGACCTGCAGCTCCATCAGCTTTGGAAATGAACAATTTATACTTTCCTAAATACTCTTGACCATACTTAATTCTATACGAATTCTTCAGATGTAAAATGGTGCGAGTTCTGTTTTCGAGACAAAATATCATATTTGTCGTTTTTTGACTGGTTGTGATACTATTAATATCCTCCAAGATTCTGAAAGGATTACGAGTAGAAACTAAACTTTCAAAAGATGGTTCGTTCTTTGCTCTCACCTTATTTAATATACTCATTATTTGAGGATCTCTAATCACGATATCGATTGCTCCACCTTCATTCAGATATTTCTTAGCAAAGACTTCAGATCCATCAGCTTGATGAAGTGTGTAGTTACATTTTCCATCGTATTGCTTATTCCACAAGAAATAGCACACACCTCCTTCTATGCTTACACCAGAAAAACATTGGCTTGAATCTAAGTAATCATGTAATATCTGGATTCTTCTATCAGTAATCATTGACTGACGAAATGAATCTAACCCTTTTCCGCCCGTCATCCATCTGGAAGGCATAATCATTGTTAGATATCTTGGATTTAATTTTAATGCTTGTTCAACAAATCTATGATATAGAGGCATTGCACTAGAACCTGATCCACCTCCATCACTCAACTGATACGGCGGATTTCCTATAATTACATCAAATTTCATATTTTTCGGGAATAAGTTTTGGGGATTGTCTGTGTGAATAAACTGATAGGCGTACTGTTCTGACTCGCTGCCTCGGTCATACACTTCCTTGCTCGCTCCACAGTATTTGCACTTGCCATTCACCCAGGTATGGCTGATGGCCTTGTAGAACACATGACCTTGCTCATCTTCGAAATAACTCACACTGTGCTGACTGTTGGCACTCTTGCTGCAATAGAGCGTGCGGCGACTCAACAACGAGGTGAGTTCCGTCAAGGCAATGCCATATACCTGATGGTGCATGATATGGTCGATACGCTTCTGACGATTGGGCATCGCAGTAGCCAAACCAAGGTCGAGCCGCTTGACTATCTCCCGCAGGAAGACACCCGACTTGCAGAAGGGGTCGAGGAACGTTGTGGTGGGGCTGCGGAACAGCTCCTGCGGCAGCATGTCCAACACTTGGTTGGCCAATGCAGGAGGAGTGAACACCTCGTCGTTGCTAAGGTTGGCGATGCAGTTGAGCACATCGGGATTGTATTCTTTATTCGCCATAAGATTGAGGATTAAGGTTAAGGAAATAAACTGGCTCATAGGTTTGGCATGGCAGGTCAGAGAACAGGTCGTTCTCCTGACTGTCGCCCACCATGTAGCTGAATTCATAATCCCTGCGGTTCATCATCCCGCTGCCAAGCAGGCTCCATTCAGAGATGATGATCCATTCGTCTGGCTTATCTACACGATGGTAGGTGAGGGCGTTGCCGATAATGATGTTCTTGCTGAGCAGATAGCGGATGCTCTCTAAACAGTCTTGCTTGACATTGGTGCCATAGAGGGCATGATACTCTTCGGAGAAAATTGTGAAAAGACGCTCCCTGCACGTTTGGGCGTTGTCTGCCAGCAGCTCGATGCCATAGATACTGCTCACGGCAAGCACCGCATTCTTCTCATATTCCAGTTGGGTGTTTTTTCCTTGCTCCACGAAGTTACGGCAAACACGTAATTTCCTGCGGAGGATCTCTGCAAGGAAATTCCCGTCGCCGCAAGCCGGTTCAAGAAAACGGCTGTCTATGCGCTCCGTCTCGTGCTTCACGAGGTCGAGCATGGCATTCACTTCCCTCTCATTGGTGAATACCTCGCCATGCTGTTGCACCCGTTCGCGCGACTTTACTTGTCTCGCTTTATCAGTAGCCATAAAAATGCCAGATGATAGTAAGCATAATCATCCTACTATCATCTG
Organism: Prevotella sp.; assembly: GCA_018385335.1. GTDB lineage: Bacteria > Bacteroidota > Bacteroidia > Bacteroidales > Bacteroidaceae > Prevotella. The sequence goes on along the minus strand of JAHAZN010000045.1, from coordinate 6,305 downwards.
GCATTGATTCTTGTATATGGCACCCCTCAGACAAGGACATAGAAAAAAGGTGCAAGCTTCTTCCTACGGTGTTCCGGGGCTAAGCGTCGGATTCTCGGACCCCATCCTAGTATAAGAATAATGCTCACACCCATTTCAGGGTGCAAACATCTTCTATCGTTATACTAGGATTGGCTTTGTTCCTGACGCTTTTATCTATACGTCAACTGCCAACCATCATTGATGTGGTTCTTATCCAAGAGTTAAGTTTCCGACGCTTATTCTGGAACACCACAATGATAGTCTGATGTTGCTGTTCGTTTTGATTTCTTCCTTTTATTTGCTAAGCGACTCAAGCGCTTTCTTGGCAACCTCGTGATTGGGATCAATCTCGAGAATTTTGTTCCAGTAGCCAATAGACTCCTCATTGTTGCTCTGCAGGAGATGGTAATAACCTAAGTAACGGTAGCACTCAATGAGGCGAGCCTGGTCTGCACGGTCTTTCTCTGCCTTCGGGGCAATGATTCCCGCCAGTTTCTCGTAGTAGGGCTTAGCCAGACCTTCCTTGGTCTCGGGGTCTATATATGAGTTGACACGGGCACGCATGAATGTAGCATACTCCTGGGCATTGGGGAACTTCTCCTCCACCTTTACATATACCTCTTCGGCCTTCTTGAAGGTAGCGATGCGCTCGTCACCCTGCATGCCGTTGGCTTGCTGTACATAGAGCTGTGCCAGACCTACCATGTCGGTAGCTGATACGTTGGGCATCTCGTTGAGATACTGCTCATAGTACTTAATAGCGTTAGGATAATCCTCCTTGTTGCCATAGGCTTCAGCCAGCTGCTTCACCACACCGGCGTGCTTATCCTTGTTGTCAATTTCCATGGAGAGCGCTTTCTCATACTGGGCGATAGCCTCGTCATGACGCTTTGCTCCGCTGAGAGCATTGCCATAATAGGTGTAGTCGTAGTAGGAGAACTTGGCACTGTCCGACTTGTTAAACAGCGCATCTGCATAAGCGAGCGCAGCATCAAACTGCTTCAGGTCGGTGCTGTTGAAGAATGCCAGACGGTTGAATCCGGCATCGCGGCTGTTCTTAGCCAGCGCCATCTTCACCAATTCGAGACTCTCGGCATACTTACCTTTCAGGTAGTAGGCCATGGCGAAACTACGCACATCACGCTCCTCCATCTTGTTGAGGTCAGCTTTCTTAAATGCAGAGATAGCTTGGTCGAAATCATTCGACTGATAGTAGATACGACCTGCGAGGGCATCAACAGCCACATCGGGGCGATGGATACGCAGTTCCTCGAGCTTGCTCACAGCCTGTGAAGGACTGATCTTGCGGTAAACACTTGCATACTTGTAGTAAGCCTCGGGGTTCTTGGGGTCGAAATAGATGGCCTGATCGTAGTAACCTGCTGCAGCACCGCCATCATCACCGAATGCCATGATGTCGCCTTTGAGCATATAGGCAGGACCATATTTCATTTTCATACCATACTCAGCATAGATGCTGGCGTTGACAGTGTCCTTCATCTCATAGTAGGCACGTCCGATAGCAACGAGCACCTCAGGATTTTTCTTGTTCTTCTTATAAACGGCTTTCACCTGATCAGCCAAGTCAGCAGGGGCTGCTTTGATCGTCTTGGTAATCTCTGCAATCACAGTCTTGGTGTCAGTCTGCGCCATAGCGGTAGCGCTGAATCCTGTCATCAGTGCTCCGAGAAATAAATATTTTATCGCTTTCATATCCAATATAAATTATTGTTATCGTGAAAATAATGTTTCTGTAGGTTTATCTGTCGCTCACCACCACATCCCTTACAGCCATGTTAGCTCGGTAGGGTAGCAGTCCTGCCCTATGGATGATGAGTTGTCCACGGTGGTCGGCAGCGATGAAATTGGCAAAGCCCCATGGGAGGGCGTGCAGTGGGTCGTTGAGCAGCGCATAGATGGTGCGCACCAAGGGGTAGTTGCCGTTATAGATATAGAACTGATAGGGTTGCCAGCTGCTCTCCACTGTTGCTGGATGAATCTTGCTCACCCCCATCACTTTGATGTTTCTCTTGAAGGTGACATTCGTGGTGTCACGTTTGTCGTTGAGCCAGTTGGAGCCAATCACTCCTATGGCGTTAGGATGTTTCTCAACAAAGTCGATCACCTCTGCCGACTTGTTGACAGCGTAGATGTTAGGACTGTTGATGGGCTTTCCTCCGAGGATAGAGTCAACACAGTAGTGTACGGTGCTCGACTGCTTATTATCGAAAGCCACTTCGATGTCTCCCAGTTTCGATGTGGGATAAATGTCCTTCCATTGAGCTACCTTTCCACCCAGTATCTGCTTGATATCCTGCACAGAGATGATGGTATCAGGATTAGCATTGTTGACGATGAGCGTGAGCGCATCGTAGGCCAGTGGGATGGCGATAGGCATGAAGTTACGGTCTTCGAGATTTTTCTTCTCTTTTGCCGTGAATTTGCGGGAGGTGATGGCTAAATATGTTTTCTCTTTCATGAGCATGTTCACGGCATCAAGCTCATTGGTATAGATAGCCTTCAGTTTGGCGTTGGGGTAGGTGTTTTCAAACACCGCTACCTCTTCATTGATGATAGGACTGAAACTCTCATCAGAGACGAACGTTATCGTCCCTGATGAGTAAGTGTCAGTTCTACCATTTTTAGGCTTGTCTTTGCATGACAAAGCCAAGCCTAAAATGAGAGAGAATCCAACGAGAACGTTGAATGTTGTTTGTTTCATTTCGCTATAAATTATTGCAGACGGAAGGTTACAGGCACAGTGTATTTCACGCGTACAGCAGAACCGTTCTGCTTACCAGGTATCCATCGAGGCATACCCTTAACCACGCGCTGTGCCTCCTTGTCGAGTGAGGGGTCAACAGACTTCACAACCTTGACATCGGTGATAGAACCGTCACGCTCTACCACGAAGGTCACAATTACACGTCCTTGAACACCATTCTCTTCAGCAATCACAGGATATTTGATTTGCTTAGAGAGATACTCGAAGAGGGCGCCCTGTCCACCGGGGAACTGAGGCATCTGTTCAACAACGTCGAACACCTTTGTCTCCTCTTCCTTCGGTTTCTCGTCAGCAATCACCTCTTTAGCCTTCAACACCTCACCGGCAGCCTCGTCGTTACCTTTCACGTCGAACGAACCAATGGCGGTGTTGGTCTTGGCAAGGTCATCCTGAGACTTAATCTCGTCTTCAGGCTTCACGTCTTCGTCCTTCTTGATCTCAGGAGCGGTGAACTTCACAGAACTCTTCACCTTCTCGATGACCTTCTGCTCCTGTTCAACCTTGACAGGCTCCTTACGCTCCACCTTTGCCTCCTTCTTCTGTGCGAGTTTCGACAGCTCAACGTCTGTCTCAATAGCCACCTTCTTAGGCATAGCATTCTCAATGGCTATCTTAGCATAGAACAAGGCAATGACGATGGCGATCGTAGAGAACACAATGACCATAGCCTTTACGTTTCTCTTACCAGTCTCTTTTCTCAACTGATAAGCGCCATAGTTCTTGTTTTTGTTCTCAAAGACGAGATCGACCCAGCTATTGTCTATAAGATCTACTTTTGACATTGTTCTTAGAATTTAAATGTGTTAGTCATTGATTATTTGATTCCCCTGAGTTCCATCAGTTTCAGGTCGTCGGGGTTCACCTTGTCAATGACGTACTTACTAACGCTGCAAATCAGCATCTCGTCAAGTGCATTCACCATGTTGGCATAGCTGGAAGTGTCAAGAGGCTTGATAATGATGGTAAGGGTAGGAATCTTCTCACCGTCGATATTACCACCTTTAATTTCTGTCAACTGTTTCTGATAGATTTCATCAGTCATGTTGGGCGATGAAGCCTTCTTCTCATCCAGTTTCTTCTTGGCGTTCATGATACGTGCCACAGGGTTGATACCCTCCTCAGTGGTGTGGTTGATGAGCACCTTGCGGATGCCATTAGCTCCCCATGAGGTTTCCTTTACACATTCTGGTTTATCATATTGGGGCAGACCCTCGATATAATAAATCTTATCATTAGCACCAAGGAAGATGGTGATGGTATGCGAAGCTTTTGTCACTGACTTATCTTCCTTATCCAAGTTCTTGTCGTTGCTGGGCATGGTGAGCTGCATGGCCTGCGGCTTGCTCAGCGTGGTACACAGCATGAAGAAGGTGATAAGGAGCATCATCATGTCCACCATCGGCGTGAAGTCCACGCGGGTGTTCTTTTTCTTCTGCTTACTTTCTTTCTTTTTAGCCATGTATTAGTCCTCCGAACTTTGTTTAAGGTTAGTAATCAGCTGGTAACGGTTCTCGTTCATGTCCTGAAGCTCCGACATCATCTTCTTCACTACCTTGTAGGGAGTCTGAGAGTCACACTTGATAGCGAGCTTGAGGTCGGGGTTGGTCTCACGAGCAGCCTTTACCCACTCCTGGAATTCACTCATACCACCTTCAATACTGTCGGTAGGTATGCCGAGCGTAGGAGCAACTTCACCCATTTTTTCGGTCTCAAGACTGAGGTAATCAGCCATCTTGTTGAGTGGCGCACAAATCATGGATTCCTCCTTGAAGTTCTTCAGCTGCTTGCCGTTCAAGCTTACACCAAACTTGTCGGTAACAGTCTGAAGCATTGCCACCATATCATTCTTGTTGTCGGTACCCACATAAATCTTGCCTTCTGGGCTCACCAGGATGTTCAAGACATTGTTTTCTGGTACCTTTACCTCAGACACTGAGCTCGGCGTGTTGACCTTGATAGGCTCCGGCTGCAGGAATGTTGATGTCAACATAAAGAAGCAGAGGAGCAGGGTCATCACGTCCGACATAGGAGTCATGTCGATCCAGACGTCCTTTTTCTGTATTTTTATTTTACCCATTAGTGTCTATTGTTAAAAGGTAAAACAATTAAGCCTCGTCTGCGTGGTTCACCTCGTAAGTGGTAGCGATGGTATAACCTACCTCGTCGAGTGCATAAGTAAGTTTGTCAATCTTGTTTGTGAAGAAGTTGTAGATAACTACAGCGAACCAAGAAGTCAAAATACCAGAAGCTGTGTTCACAAGGGCCTCAGAAATACCGGCAGAAAGAGCCATAGAGTCAGCACCACCACCAGAAGACAGAGCCTGGAATGAACCGATCATACCCAACACAGTACCGAACAGAGCGGTCAGTGTACCGAGAGTAACGATGGTAGCAACGATGGGAAGGTTCATCTGCAGAGTAGGCATTTCCAACTGAGAAGCCTCTTCGTGAGCCTGCTGGATCTTAGCGATCTTAGCTGCCTTCTTCAGAGTGGTGTTGTTCTCAGCATCCTTGTAGGCCTTGATAGAAGCAGAAACCACGTTAGCTACAGAACCCTTCATCTTGTCGCAGAGGGCCTGAGCACCGTCGAAGTCGCCATTCTTGATGAGGGTCTTCACCTGAGCAGTGAACTTAGGAAGGCTCATTGTACCGAAAGCGGTCTTCAGAGCGAAGAAACGCTCAACACCGAGACATACCACAGAGAGCAGAAGGGTGAAGATCAAACCTACCACGATACCTCCTTTATACACAGTACCAGCGAGGTTCTTGGGGTGTCCTGCTGTGTCACCACCAACGAAGTTGTCGGGGTTACCGAGAATGAAATACCAGAATGCATAACCTGCGGCCATACAGATTAACATGATGATCCATGCATCCTTAACACCTCCAAAGCCCGATTTTTTAGCTGGGGCTGCAGCCTTTGTTGTTGTTGCCATAATTGATTTTTTTTAATTGATTTAATTATTAAATTAAGTTATTATTAGATTTCTCTTGTCCTTTTTCTGTAACTTTTATCTTCTTTATCACCTGTGATTTTCTCAGTTAACATCCGCAAAGTTAGCAATTAAATGTGTATCACCTTGTGAATTTGCAACTTTTAACGCATATGTCTTCTTATTTTAACCCAAATAGGTCATTAGCGTTATGATGATAACAACTCTTGTTTTTGAACAGATGTCTCTACGTTTTGAGGGCGCAATGGGGTTCCATTGTAACCGAAAAACGGAAAGGCAGATGACAAAAAAGTTTGTTGGCGCATAATAGTCTAATGGCCGATTTGGGTTAAATATTTCTTTTGCTAAAGCTTATTTCTTTGCCTTTGCCTTTTTCTTTGCGGGAGTGATTTTGGCAGCAGCCACACTCTCCTTTTCATCTTTCTTCTCTTCAACGGTGTTGTTTGTTTGACCTTCTATGCCAACAAGCTCCACGTCAAAGATGAGTGCACTGAAAGGTTTAATATTGCCCATATTACGCTCTCCATAGGCCAGCTGATAGGGGA
>JAHAZN010000022.1 GCA_018385335.1 Prevotella sp. | reverse complement strand
GAATAGTATCTTTGCCTGTAAAACAAAAAAATCACCTAATTTATTAAATTTATTATGAAAAAGTACTATTTATTAATCGTAATGAGCTTTGCTGCATTGGGCGTAATGGCTCAGACGACTCTTGTAGCAACACTTACTCACGCCGGGGTAACAACTGATTACTATGGCGAAAATGCCTTTGTTACAGCTGTTGAGGCATCAGTAGATGGAGACTTGATAACCCTTTCGGAGGGTCTCTTTACCGGCCCCACTATCAACAAGAGCCTTAATATTCGAGGTAATGGTATAGGCTCAACCGTAATAACATCCAAAGTTACATTGGATAAATCTACCGATGAAGACGAAGCAAACCATTGGCTCAACATAGAGGGCATTACTTTCAATGCCGATATAAGAATCCAGAAACCAAGCAGTAGGGAACTTTATGTTGTGAAAGACCTGTGCATGACAAGATGTGATATCAAGAATTTCGACTTTGATGATTATTATTCCGATGGTTACTACAGGTCGACACTAAAGAACTGCTCATTTATCAACTGCCGTATCACCGACGGAATTGGATTACATAATGTTGATGAAGTGTCCTTCATTAACAGTATCGTTAAAGGGTATTATTTTAATAATAGTTCTTATGGAGGGCAAGAGACTAATCCAAAAGTCAATATGCTTAACTGCGTTATCATTACCGACAAATCACCGGCTAGTGTAACTTATCTCAATGCCAAAAACTCCGTATTACTCATTAATGCTACGGATTATAGAACTTATTCTTTCCCACTCACCGTTAGTTTTCAAAATTGTGTAATATCCGGTCATATAGCTGAGCAAAACGCTGTACAAAGTTTCTTCATTAATGGGATTGAGCACGATAAAACTATTTGGATGCCCATGGAAGATGTGTTCGCCACTCTTACCGAATATCATTTATACGATGCCACCAATGATTATCAGCTGAAAGAGATTACAAGTGAAGAAGTTGACGGCACTTTGCTGGGTATTTACAATGGCAATGTACCTTATACCTCGACTGTAACTTATCCTCACTTTACCACTTTCAATGTAGCGGAAAAGGCTGTGGACGGCAAGCTGAGCGTTGAAGTGGCTACCGAATAAATGAAGTTATCAACATAATCCGTGATTCTATGCTTCGGTTTTTATTCATAATATCTATTCTGATAGCCTCAGCGCCCTGTTTGGCTCAACTAACCGTGCACTATTGGTTCGACCAGCAGACGGAGCGACAAGTACTGACCGGAAATACAATCAGCACGGAAGGTCTTGCCACTGGCATACACACGGCCCACTTTCAGATTACTGACACGGATGGAAATGTGGCGCCGGTGGAGTCGAAAAATTTTTTGGTACTTATCCACGATACGACTCTTTCTTCTGCGTATAAAGGTGTCGAATACTGGTTCGACCAAGAACCAGTAAGAACAACCTTGTCGAATAACGCCATTGACTGCGATATGCTGCCTACCGGTATTCATGCCGTTCACTTCCAGCTGATTGACATGCAAAACGCTCTCACTCCTACCCGCTCTCAGTTATTCTTAAAATTTGACGAAGAGGTAGTGAAACTCTACTATTGGTTCGATAATGACGAGGAACGCACCATCATTGACACGGACGTTACGGAAATCAGTGTTGAACATCTATCCAATGGCCGACATACCCTCAACATGATTTTAGCGGATAAAGACGGACATGCATTAAGTAGCGATTTGCAAACTGCTAACTTCGTTATTGTATGCCCTGACAATGAGCACATTGATGCTGACTCAAATGGCGAATGTGACATCTGCGGCAGCGAATATCAGGTAACAGGCATCAAGGGTGTTGAAACCGACAACGACAACCACAGCACTCCTGACGCCATCTATAACACTTCTGGCATACGTGTGCCACGAGGATCTAGAGGCATCTTGATTATCAATGGCAAGAAGGTATACATAAAATAGATGGTGCGATTGCGCCTCATCAATATTCTTCATCACTGTCGAAGTGAAATTTACAAAGTTGGGGTCGCGGCAAGCCGCGGCCCCAACTTTATAGCATCAATGTAAAAAATCGGTTGAAAGTTCTCCCAGAAGAGTGCTATTATCAGGCATTTGTTGTATCTTTGCCATATCAGTAATTTTAAAAAATAAGCATTATGAGCTCCACTTTTGAAATTACCCACGACCGCGACTTTCTGCAGCACTTCCTCACAAATTGGCGCACCAAGAGCATTTCACCACAGATGGTGGAAATTCTTAAAGAGAATAGCAAGAGCGACCCTTATGCTGCTTACGGCTACGGCCGTTGGCTATCGCTGCTGAATCCCGATGGCAATAGTCTTAAAAAGCGGAAGTTCTTCTCATGTGTGCAGGACAGCAAGGTGTGGATGATGCTGAGGATGTAGTATGTCTCGAAGGCGAATCATACACTACAAACTTTTAAGGGTTATCACACTGACAACCAGAACTATACCCCTCAAAAGTGACAAAGATGGAAAGATAACGATATCTTATCAAAAGAGGATGCAAGGGAGCAAAAAATAAAAAAAAATCATTCATTCTTGTTTTATTCAATAAATAAGTGTATATTTGCCACACTTTAAAAAAAATAATGCTATGATGATGTATGCACAAATTGCCGCAGGCGCAACAATAATTGTGTTTCTGGTAGCCTTGTTGGGTTATCAGCGTCGTCGTCGGCTTTCTCTGCAGAACGAGCTGAAACTTATCGGACGTCTGCATCATCATAGTGTAGAATATGAATTGGTGCTCAAGACGATGCATCTTGCCACATGGAGGCTTGATGTTTCGTCAGAAGTACTCGCCCTTGATAATGATTTTCGTCTGCAAACAGATGACCTTGGATTCCGTTCGGACATACATCTCTCTGAGCTTATCCAGCGTGTGGAGCCGGAAGATAGGCAAGAGGTGGAAAGATGTTTTAATGAGATAAGCAAGGGAATCATTGAAGACTTGCATGTGCAGTTTCGTTTCCAGTTGCCTACACTCGACAGTTCTGTGTGGACCGAGGTCTATGCCACGGTGGCCGAGCGCCTGCCAGATGGAGGGGTGAAGAGTGTGGTGGGTACTATACAAAATATCGCTCGGCGCAAGCAGTTGGAGAGCGAACTGATTCTCGCCCGCAACAAGGCAGAAGAGAGCGACCGACTCAAGAGTGCCTTCCTGGCCAATATCAGTCATGAGATACATACACCACTGAACGCCATTGTGGGCTTCTCCGATATCCTTCCCATGGCTTCCTCCGAGGAGGAACGCCAGAACATGGTGAATATCATCCATGAGAACAATGAGAAGTTGTTGCGAATATTCTCCGACATTGTTAATCTCTCAACCGTTGAGGCTAATGAGGAGTCGAAGCCTATTGCACTCTCTGATGTGGATGTTACAGCGTTGCTTGATAAGCTCCATCAAAGCTACGTTCATCGTAGCAGCAATGCCAACCTGCGTATTCTCTGCGACCAGGCTGCAGGCGCAATCACCATCTCCTCCGATGAAGAGTCGCTGACCACCATACTCGGTCATTTTCTCGATAACGCACTGAAATTCACAGAGCGAGGTATCGTTACTCTCGGTTCGAAATTCATGGGTGATGATATGTTGCGTCTTTATGTGAAGGATACTGGTCCCGGAATCCCTGTGGCAGATAGAGAGCGCATCTTTGAACGTTTTGTTAAACTCAACGATTTTATCCAAGGCATGGGTCTGGGACTCTCTGTCAGCAGAATGCTTGCCTATCGTATTGGTGCCAGTCTGGGGGTAGAATCCGAAGAGGGACGAGGCTCTATTTTCTGGATTGACCTTCCATTAGGAAAAAACAAGTAACAGAGTGGCGGATAGTATGAGCGTAGCAAATACAGAACGAATAGTTAAAAAACACTATATTAGATAGAATAAAACAATATTACGAATGGATTAAGTAGATTTTTTCTATCTTTGTCCTAATATACAAACAAACTAACCTATGGCAGAAGCAGTAATTAAATCAAGGGTGATAGGTATCGACGTAAGTTTTGAGACCACTACTATCGCTATAGTAGATATCCGTGGAAGGGTGATAGCCAAGACCGATTTCCCTACTACCGACTATCCTAACATCAATGGATTTGTTAACAAACTATGTGAGACCACCATTCAACTCTCAGAAAATAACGGAGGATACCTCTCTATCCGTTCGGTAGGTATCAGTGTACCCAGTGGTAACTATCTTACCGGATGTATAGAAAACTCCCCCAATATGCCATGGAAGGGTGTGATCCCCCTGGCTGCCATGCTTCGAGACAGGTTAGGATTGGCTGTTGCCCTCGGCAATGACAGTCATGCCATCGCCATGGGTGAGTATGTTTTTGGCAGTGCTCATGGTATGTGCGACTTCTGTATCGTGACCTTGGGACATGGTTTGGGTAGTTATACCTGCTCCAACAAGATGTTTGTTCTTGGTGCGCATGGTTTTGCTGGAGAGTTGGGACATACTTGTGTGGAACCTAACGGCAGACAGTGTGAGTGTGGACTTCGTGGATGCCTTGAGACTTATGTAGCAGAGAAGGGTATCTTACGCACTGCAAAGGAATTGATGGAGAGTAGTGATGCTCCTTCTCTGATGAGAGATTACGAGCGGCTGTCACCCCGAATCATCAAGGAATGTTGCGATCAGGGTGATGAGATGGCTATTGAAGTGTTCAGACGCACGGGCGAGGTGCTTGGAAGGGCTATTGCCAACTATGTGGCAGTCATCGACCCCGAGGCAGTGATTATCGCAGGAGGTATCTCTAAGGCAGGTCACTGGCTCTTTGATCCAGTAGAGAAAGCATACAATGAACATGTGTTCCATAACCTCAGAGGAAAGGTTAAACTCCTTGTCTCTTCATTGGAGACCAGAGAGAGGGACGTGCTCGGTGCGTCGGCCTTGGCCTGGGAGGTGAAAGAGTACTCACTCTTTAAGTGATTTATGGATTTAGAAAAAGTGAAAGAGTGGTTGGGTGGAACCCCCAACCTCGCTACCCGGCTCGGTATGGAGTTTCACTCCACTCCCGAGCCGGATGTGTGTGTAGCCACGATGAAAGTAGATGAGCGCACACGTCAGCCCTTTGGTGTACTTAGTGGTGGGGCTACGGTAGCCTTGGCTGAGACGCTGGCCGGCGTGGGCTCATTGGCTTGTGCACCGGGGTTTGTCGGCGTGGGTATCAATGTCAGTGCTACCCATGTGAGAGCCGCAAGAGAAGGCGATACCGTGACAGCACAAGCTACCCTTGTGGGACGGAGAAGGCACTTCCATGTGTGGCAGGTGACAGTGACCGATGGTGAGGGACAGCTTGTCTCCACACTTCAAGTTACCAATTTCCTAAAACCTTTGCAGGAGTGTGGAGATGTCAGAAAGTAGAGCGGTGGTGTGCTATCGGTTGCCTGGTGCACAGCAACCGGTAAGATGGGAGATGAGCGCTGATGAGGTGGAGACACTCCACTCACTGGAACGACTGAACGGGCGTAGCGGCTTCGTGTTCGCACCCTTTAGGGAAGAAGGGGAGTGGCCCCTGCTACTCTTCCCCGAGGAGAAAGGGGAAGAGAAGGCTGACTTGAGCGGCTCGTGGCCCATCTATGACCATCCGCACCCATCGGCAAACAGTGGAATGTGGCCATTTGATACCTTCTCTGAAGCACTGAAAAGAGGAGGTTATGACAAACTGGTGCTCTCACGCTGTGAGAAGTATGACATGGAGAGACATCCCGATGTCCGTCAGCTCTTTGAACAGGCGATGTCATGTTATCCCGATGCCTTTGTTGCCATGGTAAGTGCGCCGCAGTGTGGCACATGGCTCATGGCTACGCCGGAGGTGCTCCTCCAACGCAACGATACCCACTATCTCACTATCGCTCTTGCCGGCACTAAGCCTTCTGCTGAAGAGTCGATGCCATGGAGCAAGAAAGACCAGCGCGAACAGGGTTATGTCACTACTTATCTCTCTCATGTCATAGAGCGAATAGCCAGAGAAAAAAACATACATGGTCCTTATACCGTGAAGGCAGGCACCATCTGTCATCTGCGTACCGACCTCCTTTTCTCACTTGCCGACGATAATCATCTTGGTACCATCCTGCAACGACTTCATCCCACACCGGCAGTGTGTGGAGTGCCCAAGCGCCGAGCTTTTCATTTCATCCTCAGAGAGGAGGGGTATGACCGCAGATATTACAGTGGATTTGTTGGCAGAATAGGTCCTGCTCCCCATCCTACATCGCTCTTCGTTACCTTACGTTGCATAGAGATTGCTCACGACAGCGTATGGTGTTATGCAGGGGGAGGACTGCTGAAAGAGAGTCAGTGTGAGCGAGAGTGGCAGGAGACGGTGGAGAAGATGAAAACGATGAAACTACTCTTGATGAAACAATAACTATGTAAGATGTATTCAGACAAACAACATATCAATAGGCTGACAGCCCTGTTGGCCGCCCATGGCGTCACTCATGCAGTGACCTGTCCGGGGAGTAGAAATGCGCCCATTGTCAACGACCTCCATGCTTGTCGGGAGATTACTTGTCATGCGGTGACCGATGAGCGTTCGGCAGCGTTCTATGCCTTGGGAATGATACAGGCAACAGGACATCCTGTGGTGGTATGCGTCACCTCAGGTTCTGCTCTTCTCAACCTTGCCCCTGCCGTAGCAGAAGCCAAGGAGCAGCGTTTGCCTTTAGTGGTGGTATCTGCCGACAGACCGGCGCAGTGGATAGGACAATATGACGGACAGACCATCGCCCAACCACCGGCACTCACATCGTTGGTGGCGAAGCAGGTCACTCTTCCCGAAGGTGAGGATGAGGAATCGTTATGGTATGTTCATCGCCTGGTCAATGAGGCAATGCTTGTCGCCCGTCAGGGAGCACCGGTGCATATCAATGTGCCTATCAGTGAACCCCTCTTTAACTTCTCTCATCCAGTCCTTCCCAAGGTCACTCCAATCACCAAAACAGTGCCGGCAACCCCCGACGGACAGATGATGGAACAACTGATAGCGCGATTGGCAGAGGCACATCATCCTATGATTATCGTAGGACGTTGTTCGCTTACTGCCGACATGCAGGTAATAGATGAGCTTGGAAGAGCCATGGAGACCATCAGTCGCTATGTCGTCGTGGTAGGGGAGGCCCTCTCTCCACGCAGAACCATCCTTCCCTTTCACGAGGTGATGGAGCAGCATAATGAAACGCAGCCCGACTTCGTTCTCCATCTTGGAGATACTGTCGTCAGCAAGTCGTTGAGAAAACGATTGAGGAACAGTAGCGTGGAGGTGTGGAGCGTGAGTGAGGATGGTGAGGTGCACGATCTGTTTATGCACCTGCGGCATCTCCTTGTCGCATCGACTCCTGCCATGTTGCTTCAGCTGGCCCGTCTCCTTCCCACGACAACGTTGAAGAAGGAGGCTGTCAACTTCTGCCGACAGTGGAATGAATGGCTCGAGGAAGAGCGTGAGAAGAGAGCTGATGAAGAGCCCGACTACAGTGAAGGTGGTGCAGTGAACTATCTTGAGCAACAGTTGGAAGATCTCGATGATATCGTATGGATGCACTATGCCAATAGCAGCGCTGTGAGATGGGCCAATGCTTATGCTCCTCACTATGTGTGGTGTAACCGAGGAGTCAATGGCATCGAGGGCAGTCTGTCAACGGCTGCTGGCTTCTCTCTTATGGTAGAGGAGAAGGTGGTGTGTGTCATTGGCGACCTCAGTTTTTTCTACGACCAGAATGCGCTATGGAACAGTAGTCTGCGAGGCAACCTGCGCATCCTCCTGCTTAACAATGGGGGAGGAAAAATTTTTGATACCCTGCCAGGCCTTGATGCCAGCGACGCAGCTCCACAGCTGGTAGCAGGTAGTCACCAAACCTCTGCACAGGGCATTTGTACACAGAATGACGTGGGCTATATCAAGGCTACCGACCTTCTCTCGCTCCGCACGGGCATTGTCACGATGCTTACCGAAGAAACCTCTCGGCCGATGGTGGTAGAGGTAGTCTTTTAAGACAGATAATCAGAGGTGGGTTCTCCACCCATAATGTTTCACCCAGGTGGGAATTGTTATCCTATCCATAAAACAATAACATCATGAAAACAAGAGAATGGAAGAAAATATGCAACTTCGAGGAGATACTCTTCGAGGAGTATGAGGGCATCGCAAAGATTACTATCAACCGCCCTCGCTACCGCAATGCCTTTACTCCCAAGACGACACTTGAACTCAGTAAGGCCTTTGCTTACTGCCGTGAAGCCTCGCGTATCAGTGTGGTGCTGCTCACAGGAGCAGGCGACAAGGCCTTCTGTGCCGGAGGAGATATGCACGTGAAGGGAAGAGGAGGCTATGTGGACGATGAGGGAGTGCCTCGTCTCAGCGTACTTGATGTGCAGATGCAGATACGTCGTCTGCCCAAACCGGTCATTGCCATGGTCAACGGCTATGCCATTGGCGGTGGTCATGTGCTCCATCTTGTGTGCGATCTCACCATAGCGAGCGAGAATGCTATTTTCGGACAGACAGGACCTAAGGTGGGGTCTTTTGATGCCGGCTTCGGTGCTTCATATCTCGCACGTATCGTGGGACAGAAGAAAGCGCGTGAGATATGGTTTATGTGCCGTCAATATACTGCTCACGAGGCAGAAGCTATGGGAATGGTGAATAAAGTGGTTAAGCTCGAACAGCTGGAGGATGAATGTGTGGAGTGGGCACAGACGATGATGGAACGCAGTCCGCTCGCCCTGCGCATGATTAAGGCTGGACTCAATGCCGAGCTCGATGGACAGGCAGGTATTCAGCAACTGGCTGGCGATGCCACCATGCTTTACTATTTCCTCGACGAAGCCCAGGAGGGTGGAAAGGCTTTCCTGGAGAAACGCAAACCCAACTTCAAGAAATATCCTAAGATGCCTTAAACCCAAATTGGTCATTAGCGTTATGATGATAGTCTAATGGCCGATTTGGGTTAAATGGCATCGCCAGTTGAGCGTGGTAAAACATAAGGTGTAAAGTATCAAGACAATGAGTAAGAAATATGACATACAGATAGAGGAACGTGTCTTTCATTTCAAGGAGCCGGCAGGTACCTCACGAGGCATTTACACTACCCGTCGTTCGTGGTTCATTCATCTCACCTCACCGAGTTTTCCCGGACGCAAAGGTGTGGGAGAATGTGCCCCTCTGCCGCAGTTGAGCTGTGATGAACTTCCCGGCACAGACACTGCAGGTATCTCTCGCTATCTCTCACGTCTCCGTGAACTCTGTACAAAGTTTGAAGAGGAGGGAGAAATCGACTATCCCCTCATGCGTCCCTATCCCTCGATGCTCTTCGGATTGGAGACGGCACTCCTTCATCTACAACGGGGTTCACTCGCCCTCTTCGACACCCCCTACAGTCGCGGAGAGGAGACTATCCCTATCAACGGACTGGTTTGGATGGGGAGTCATGAAGAGATGCTCCAACGCATGGAGAAGAAGATAGAGGAGGGCAACAGATGTATCAAACTCAAGATAGGAGGCATAGATTTCGAGGAAGAGCTTGACCTCATCAAACGTGTGCGCCAGCGTTTCTCCCATAGGGAACTTCAGTTGAGAGTGGATGCCAACGGAGCCTTCAGTCCTGCTGAGGCTTTGTGTAAGTTGGAGCAGTTGGCTCAATATGCTATCCACTCCATCGAACAGCCGGTGAAGGTGAATCAATGGGGACTTATGGCACAGTTGTGCAGGGAGGCACCTATCCCCATCGCTCTCGATGAGGAACTTATAGGTGTCAATCTTCCCGAGATGAAGCGTCAGATGCTCAACATCATCAAACCCGCCTATATCGTACTCAAACCTTCGTTGCATGGAGGAATGAGGGGAACAGAGGAATGGGTGGAGATAGCCAAGGAGATGGGTATCGGTTCATGGATGACAAGTGCGTTGGAGAGTCATGTCGGACTGAATGCCGTCTCTCAGCTTGCCGCCAAAATCTATGGCCCTCACATCACCCTGCCACAGGGACTTGGTACAGGCAAACTCTATACCGACGATATCATTATTTGTTGACGCTTCTCCTGCAACAGCTTTAGCCCTTTCTACCAAAGTCAGCCGGTACCTCACCCCATTTCTTGGTCTCCCATTTCATGATGGGGTTGGGATATTTATGAGTGAGTAGCCAGCGTTCGGCGCGGGCGATGATGTCGAAGAGGGGAGCCGTCTGAGGTGTACGCTCTAACTTCGTCTTACACCGCATCTTACTCACCCACAGGATAGCATTGTAGGAATCGGAGTAAATGATTGTCGATGAGCGTCCTTGCTTTTGCAGAAGGGCTAAGGCATGGACGATGGCCAAAAACTCCCCAATATTGTTAGTCCCATGAATAGGACCAAAGTGGAAGAGTTGCTGTCCTGTGGCAAGGTCAATGCCCTGATACTCCATCGGACCGGGGTTGCCACTACATGCCGCATCGACAGCCACGGCATCGGCCTTCACCTCGGGAGGGAGGGGAAGGACGGTGTCGTTGCGCCACGAGGGAGGGTTGACAAGAGGACGATCTGCCATGAGGTGAGCGAGCTATTACATGCGTTCGGGCACCTCGATGCCTAAGAGCGACATACCATTGCAGATAACCTTCGCAACATTACGTGCAAGGATAAGGCGGAACACCTTCTTCTCGGTGTCCTTTTCCTTAAGAATGCTATAGTCGTGATAGAACTGATTAAACTCCTTAGTCAACTCATAGCAGTAGTTGGCTATGCCACTCGGACTGTAGTCGTTGCCTGCCTGTGCCACTGCTGCTGCATACTCCTTCAATTTCTGTATGAGCTGAGCTTCTTTCTCGCTTACCTCTACTTCAGAGGGTATCACGTCGGCCTTGATGCCCTGCTCAGCTGCCTTGCGCAGAATACTGCGTATGCGGGCGTGAGTATATTGGATAAAGGGACCCGTGTTGCCATTGAAGTCGATACTCTCTTCTGGGTTGAAGAGCATGTTCTTGCGGGCATCCACCTTGAGGATGAAATATTTGAGGGCTCCCATGCCCACGATGCGTGCTATCTCATTGCGCTCTTCTTCCGAGATGTCATTGAACTTGCCCAACTCTTCACTTGTCTTGCGGGCATCAGCAATCATCTCCTCTACGAGCTCATCGGCATCAACCACCGTACCTTCACGGCTCTTCATCTTTCCGTTAGGCAGCTCTACCATACCATAGGAGAAATGGACGAGTTCCTTGCCCCACTTGAAACCTAAGCGGTCGAGGAGGATAGAGAGCACCTGGAAGTGATAGTTCTGCTCATTGCCCACTACATAGATCATCTTGTCGATAGGATAGTCGTGGAATCTCATCTCAGCCGTACCGATGTCCTGAGTCATGTAAACACTGGTACCATCGGAGCGCAGGAGGAGTTTCTGGTCGAGACCCTCATCGGTGAGGTCTGCCCACACGCTGTTGTCGTCTTTTCTGAAGAAGAGACCTTTCTCAAGACCTTCCTCCACCTTCGCCTTACCCTTGAGATAGGTCTCACTCTCATAGTAGATCTTATCGAAGCTCACGCCGAGTGCTTTGTAAGTCTTGTCAAAACCATCATACACCCAGTCGTTCATCTTCTTCCATAAGGCCCTTACCTCAGGGTCATTCTGCTCCCACTTCACGAGCATCTCATGAGCTTCTTTGATGAGCGGCGCTTCCTCCTTGGCACGCTTCTCGGCCTCCTCCTCGCCCATGCCGGCGGCCATGAACTCGGCAGTGAGGGTCTTCACCTCTTCGCGGTAGTGCTTGTCAAAGGCCACATAATAGTCGCCAATGAGATGGTCGCCCTTCTTTCCGCTTGTCTCAGGAGTTTCGCCATTGCCATATTTCAGCCAGGCGAGCATCGACTTGCAGATGTGGATGCCACGGTCGTTGACGATGTTGGTCTTGACCACGCGGTTGCCGTTAGCTTCCATCATCTTGGCCAAGCTCCATCCCAACAGGTTGTTGCGCACATGACCGAGATGGAGGGGTTTGTTGGTATTAGGCGAAGAGTATTCAATCATCACCAGTGGACTTTGTTCAGTCACGGGGCGATGGCCATAGTGCTCGTCGTTATCGATGGTCTGAAGCATCTCCAACCATGCCTTGCGGGCGATGACGAGGTTGAGGAAACCCTTCACCACATTGAAGGTGGCAATGGCCTCACAGTGCTGCTTGAGATACTGGCCCAACTCCTCTGCCACCTGCTCGGGCTTCTTGCGGGCCATCTTGACAAAGGGGAACACCACGAGGGTGAGATGTCCCTCAAACTCACGTTTTGTCTTCTGCAACAGCACCATATCGGCTGTCACATCCTGGCCATAGAGCACCTTGATGCCCTCGATGACCTTACTGGTTATTTTGTCTTCAATTGTCATAATATGCTTGGTGTTTTATCTATCTCTTATTGTTAGTAAGAACATTGATGAAATATCAATCATCAAATTTGGCTGCAAAGTTACACTTTTTTCATCATTTACGGCTTTCTTTCCCAACAAATCATCTTAGCAACTGCTCTTTCTAAGAAGATTCACCATTTTGCGTGCAGCATTGGCCGGTGCCCCGGGTTGTCCAATGGCCTGTCTCACCTTCTCATAGCCTTCAAGCATCTCACTGCGACGATTACCTCCCGGGAGGATTGATGATAGTTCGTTGCGAATGTTGTCGAGGGTGAACGTATGAGCCACCAGTTCGGTGACGACCTCACTGTCGGCGATGAGGTTGACGAGCGAGATATAAGGCACTTTGATAAGATGACGGCGGAGGAAGGAGATGAGGTGTGGGAGCGGTGTCTTGTAGCATACCACCTGTGGAACGCCGAAGAGGGCCGTCTCAAGGGTGGCTGTACCGCTCGTCACCAGTGCCGCCGTCGCGTTAGCAAGTAGTTCGTAAGTGCGGCCATGTACTATCTCCACCGGCAGGTCTCCAATAATCTTTCTGTAGAAGTCGCTGTCGATGTTGGGTGCTCCTGCCACGATGATACGATAGTCGTCTGTCATCGGCAACGTAGCCTTAAGCATGGCAGGCAGGTTGTCTTTAATCTCCTGTCGCCTACTTCCTGCGAGTAGGGCGATGATGGGAAGAGATGCTTTCCCATCGTCAAGAGACTGTTGAAACGTGTTGTCAGTATTGGGATAGGAAGCAAGGAAATCTGTCACCTCATCGGCTGTGGGATTGCCCACATAATGAATGGGATAATGATGTTTCCCCTCAAAGAATGCCTTCTCAAAAGGAAGGATGGAGAAGAGTTCATCGACATCACGCCGGATGTTCTTGATGCGGTATTCTTTCCAAGCCCAGAGTTTGGGAGCGATATAGTAGAATACAGGAATGTCGGTGTGCTGTCTCACAAAGGCAGCTACCTTGAGGTTGAAGCCTGGATAGTCAACAAGGATGACCACGTCGGGCTGCCATGCCACGATGTCCTGTTTGCAAAGACGGAGATAGCGGAGGATAGTGGGCAGATGGAGAAGTACGGGGATGAAGCCCATGAAAGCCAGTTGACTATAGTGTGCCACCATGGTGCCTCCTTCCTCCTGCATCTTGTCGCCACCGAAAAACCTAAATTGTGCCTCGCTGTCCTCCTTGCGTAGTGCGGCCATGAGGTGGGCAGCATGCAGGTCGCCGCTCGCTTCGCCCGCGATGAGATAGTATTTCATGATTATTTGTCTCCTAACAGTTGTTTGATGTCTGCCATCTGTTCATAGGCTGTCACGTCGATGCGTGTAGGGGTGACAGCCACATAGTCGTGAGCCAGAGCCCATGAGTCGGTATCTTCAGCTTCAGGTTCATCGTTCCTGTATTCGCCTACCAGCCAGTAGTAGTCATAGTTGCGTGGATGATGGCATGCTACAGCCTCCTTGATCCATGAACCACGTCCCATGCGACACACCTTGACACCATGGAACACACTTGCTAATGGGAAGTTGACATTAAGGCAGACGCCTGTGGGGAGACCCTCTTCAAGCACACGTCCCACAATATCTCTCACATAAGTTGTCAGTGGTGAGAAATCGGCCTCCTTGCGGTAGTCGCAGAGTGAGAACGCTACCGAGGGGAGGTATTTCATACATCCCTCAAGGCAAGCCCCCATCGTGCCCGAATAGTGGGTGTTTACCGAGGCGTTGTCGCCATGGTTGATACCGCTGATAACCATGGCAGGACGCTCGTTCTCAAACAATTTGAAAAGCGCCATCTTCACACAGTCCACGGGTGTGCCGCTACACGACCATAGCTCCAGTCCCTCTTCGCGCTTGCGTAAGGTGAGGCGCAATGGTTCAACAACAGAGAAGGCACATGATGCTCCGCTACGCGGACCATCGGGCGCACATGCTACTATACGGGCCATGGGCCTGAGCATGTCGATGAGTGCTTGCAGACCAGGTGCCTGCCAACCGTCATCATTGGAGATGAGTATAATGGGCTTCATTAGAAATAATGATATGGTGTTTTTTTAGACTGCAAAAATACGAAAAAAATAGTGATAATTGGGTTTTCTCAGCTAAAATATGTATCTTTGCAAACAAATAACATGTCGTTTCCCCCGGGCCAAGAGACCAAAGTGGGTTCGTTCACGGCGGTGAGGCAAGGAAAAGATAGAACGACGAAAAGCGAATAAGTGCAAATGGGTAAAATAATTGCATTAGCCAACCAGAAAGGTGGCGTAGGAAAAACCACAACCACCATCAATCTCGCTGCTTCACTCGCTACCTTAGAGAAGAGCGTGCTCGTGGTGGATGCCGACCCTCAGGCCAACGCCTCAAGTGGGTTGGGTGTAGATATCAAACAGGTGGACTGTTCTCTTTATGAGTGCATCATCAATAAGAGTGATGTGAGAGATGCTATCTATACCACTGACATTGAAGGACTCGATATCATCCCCAGTCATATCGACTTGGTGGGAGCTGAGATAGAGATGCTCAATCTCGACAATAGGGAACGGGTGATAAAAAATCTCCTGGCACCTATCGCAGATGATTACGACTATATCTTAATCGACTGCAGTCCGTCCTTGGGACTGATTACTGTCAACTCGCTCACGGCAGCTAACTCGGTAATCATTCCCGTTCAGTGTGAGTATTTTGCTTTGGAGGGTATCAGCAAACTGCTCAACACTATCAAGATTATCAAGAGTAAACTCAATCCTCAGCTTGAGATCGAGGGTTTTCTGTTGACGATGTACGATCAGCGTCTGCGTCTTGCCAGACAAATCTATGACGAGGTGAAACGACACTTCCAGGAACTGGTGTTTAAGACGGTTATCCAGCGTAACGTTAAGCTCAGTGAAAGTCCCAGTCATGGACTGCCCGTCATCCTCTATGATGCCGACTCTACGGGAAGTAAGAATCACCTGGCTCTTGCCAAGGAGATTGTCAACAAGAACATTTAGTAAGCATAGAATCGTATGGCTGTACACAAGAAATACAATAAAAGTGTGTTAGGACGCGGACTCGACGATATCGGTAATGGCCGTGGGCTGGATGCACTTATCGATACCGGTGAGGTGAGAACACAGGGTTCATCCAACCTCAACGAGATAGCAATCAGTCAGATTGTCCCCAACCCCAACCAGCCGCGTAGAGAGTTTGATGAGACGGCTCTCATGGAACTGGCCAACAGTATCAAGGAGATAGGGATCATCCAACCTATCACTCTCCGACAGACCCCCGACGGGCAATATCAGATTATTGCTGGCGAGCGCCGCTGGCGAGCCTCGCAGTTGGCTGGGCTCACCACTATCCCTGCCTATATAAAGACGGTGAAGGATGAGACGGTGATGGAGATGGCTCTGGTGGAGAATATTCAGCGCGAAGACCTCAATGCCATAGAGATTGCACTTGCCTATGAGCATCTGGCTGAAGCCACGGGAATGACCCAGGAGAAAATCTCCGAGCGCGTGGGAAAGAGTAGGGCAGCTGTGACCAATTATATGCGTCTGCTCAAACTTCCTGCACAGGTGCAGATGGCGCTCAAAGATAAGGTGATTGACATGGGACACGCACGTGCACTGCTCTCTATCGACAGTCCGAGCACTCAGATAAGACTGTTCAAGGAGATAGAACGCAACGGTTACTCGGTGAGAAAGGTGGAAGAGCTTGTGAAACTGCTCAAGAGTGGTGAGGATGTGTTGGTCAATGGCAAGAAAATTGTGAACAAGAACAAACTGCCAGATGAGTTCAACCTCCTGAGGGACCGACTGTCTGAGTTTTTCCAAGCCAAGGTGATGATGACCTGCTCACCTAAGGGAAAGGGAAAGATAAGCATCTCATTTGATAATGAAGAGCAGTTGGAGCGTATCATGCATGCGCTCGATGGTACGCGTCATTAACTCTAAAAAATCGTCTCGCCGTGATTCGTCAGTGTTCTGTTTCATCTCTCTTCCGTGCAGTGCTCACGTCTGTAGTGTTACTCTGTGCCGTAGGATTGCAGGCCGCTACACCGATGATTGGCTTAGACGATAATGCTTCTGATAACGCTTCAGAGAATGTAGCGATAGACACCCTCATCGCAGATACCCTCGACAAGGGTTTGTTGACAGTGGCAACCGAGCATGTCATCATGGCTAAGCGCACGAAGGTGCAGCGCGACTGGAGTACTTGGCGCCCCGACCCGCAGCGTGCACTGTGGATGGCGTTGATTATCCCAGGAGGAGGACAGATATACAACCGCAAATATTGGAAGTTGCCCATCATCTACGGAGGGTTTATGGGCTGTCTCTATGCGATGAACTGGAATAACATGATGTATCGTGACTACTCGCAGGCTTATCTCGATATCATGGATAGCGACCCTAATACATGCAGTTACAACAAGTTTCTGCATCTTGGAAAACAGATAACAAGCGCCAACGAGGAACGTTATAAGCAGATATTCAAGAAACGTAAGGACAAGTATCGTCGCTGGCGTGATATGAGTTTCTTTTGCATGATAGGTGTCTATGCCCTGTCGGTGATTGATGCTTATGTCGATGCAGAACTGTCGGAATTCGATATCTCCAAAGACCTCAGTCTTAAGGTCGAACCAGCAGTGATGAGTATCGACAGAAATGGTGGAGCTTATCTCGGCAACACCTCAGTGGGACTGCAGTGTAGTCTGCGATTCTGAAATAACCTGAAACAAGAACTATTCAGCGCATCGCGCGTATATATATAATAGGTAAGAAAATATGTCATATAAGAATTTATATAGTAAACACATTTGTCATCGTCTGACGATCTTTGGCCTCGGCACTTTTCTGCTGATGTTACCCTTGTCGCTGCCGGCGCAGAACTCAAGAGAGGCGGATGATGAGATTGTTGTAACCGATAAGGAAGGCCATGAGGAGAGTATTCAGCTTCCCGAAGCCCTCTCCCATGATGTTGACAGTCTGATGAATCTCTACATGTCGAAAAAATATCTTGTTGAAGATAACGACTGTCAGATGAAAGATATCAATCCTGTTTATGAGAAAGAGGTATATGTTGACCGTCTCAGCCGAATACCATCCATCATCGAGCTGCCTTATAACGATGTGGTGCAGAAGTTTATCGACCGTTACAGTGGCAAACTCCGTCATTCAGTGAGTTTCATGCTCGGTGCATCCAACTTCTATATGCCCATCTTCGAGGAAGCCCTTGAGGCCTATCAGCTCCCCCTTGAACTGAAATATCTGCCGGTGATAGAGTCGGCACTCAATCCCACCGCAGTCTCACGAGTGGGTGCCACGGGTTTGTGGCAGTTTATGCTGGGCACAGGTAAGATGTATGGACTGGAGGTCAACTCACTCGTCGATGAGCGGCGTGATCCTATCAAATCATCCTATGCTGCAGCTCATTATCTCAAGGACCTTTACAATATCTTCGGCGACTGGAGTCTGGTGATTGCAGCATACAACTGTGGTCCGGAGACCATCAACAAAGCCATCCGCCGTTCTAATGGTTCCAAGGACTATTGGCAGATTTATCCTTATCTCCCTAAGGAGACACGCGGCTATGTGCCCGCCTTCATAGCAGCCAACTATATCATGAACTACTACTGCGAGCACAACATCTGTCCCCTCACCACCCGTCTGCCAGCCAAGACCGACACGGTGATGATTAACAGTAACGTTCACTTCGAGCAGATAGCCGCTGTGGTAGGGATGGAGAAAGAGCAGTTGCGTGCGCTCAATCCCCGCTACCGCCGTGATGTCATCCCCGGTTACACCTCGCCCTGCTATCTCCGTCTGCCTCAGAGCATGGTGGCACAGTATCTCGACCACGAGCAGGAAATCAATCAATATAAGACCGACTCTCTGCTGAACAAACGCATAGAGGTGGAGGTCAACGACAAGGCTCCTGCTTATGTCGTCAAGAAAGGGTCGCACGTCCGCTCTCGTTCGGTGACAGTGCGCCCCGGTCAGACGCTCTCAGAGATAGCAAGACGAAATGGTACTACCGTCGCCAAACTCAAGAGGCTCAACGGACTCAAGGGTACTAATATTCGTGCTGGCAAGAAACTAAGGGTAAGATAAAACTAATAAAGGGATGCGCTTATGATGGCCACAGAAGAACAACAACTCAGGGAGAAATCCGATGAAGAGATGATAGGCGGTGCCTTTCAACATCTCATTGACACCTATGCGGCGTCACGTCATCGTCAGAAGATAGACATCATCACTAAGGCTTTTAACTTCGCTCGACAGGCTCATAAGGGTGTGCGCCGACTCTCGGGAGAACCTTATATCATGCACCCCATCGCTGTGGCGCAGATAGCTTGCGAAGAGGTGGGACTGGGCTCAACGAGTATCTGTGCTGCATTGCTTCATGATGTAGTGGAAGATACCGACTATACGACCGAAGACATAGAGAATATCTTTGGTGCCAAGGTGGCACGCATCGTCGATGGACTGACGAAGATCAGTGGAGGAATCTTCGGTGAACAGGCATCGGCACAGGCAGAGAACTTTAAGAAACTGCTGCTCACTATGAGCGACGACATACGGGTGATTCTCATAAAGATATGCGACCGTCTGCATAATATGCGTACGTTGGAGAGTCAACCCGCCAACAAACAGTATAAGATAGCAGGAGAGACACTCTATATCTATGCCCCCTTGGCTAATCGTCTGGGACTAAACAAGGTGAAGACCGAATTGGAAGACCTTAGTTTCCGCTATGAGCATCCTGCCGACTATGCACTTATCCGACAGAAACTGGCTTCTACGCAGTCCTCACGTCACGAACTCTTCGACCTCTTCACCCAACCTATCGAAGAGGCGCTCAACAAGATGGGTATCAGCTACACAATCAAGGAGCGTATCAAGAGTCCATATTCCATCTGGAACAAGATGCAAAACAAGCATGTCACCTTCGAGGAGATTTACGACATCCTTGCAGTACGCATCATCTTCTCTCCGAAAAACAGGGAAGACGAAATCAACGAGTGCTTCAAGATTTATGTGGCCATCAGTCAGATATATAAGTCACATCCCAACCGTCTGCGCGACTGGCTCTCTCATCCCAAGGCCAACGGCTATCAGGCACTCCATGTCACACTGATGTCCCGACAGGGTAGGTGGATAGAGGTGCAGATAAGGTCTGACCGCATGGATGAGATAGCTGAGAAGGGTTTTGCCGCCCACTGGAAATATAAGGAAGGAGAGCACGGAGATATCACCGAAGATGAAGGCGAACTTAACGACTGGCTGCTCACCATCAAGGAGATTCTCGACGACCCTCAGCCCAATGCCATCGACTTCCTCGATGCTATCAAACTCAATCTCTTTGCACAGGAAATCTTTGTCTTTACCCCTAAAGGTGAGATAAAGACCATGCCTACGGGATGCACGGCACTCGACTTCGCATTCACCATCCACACCTTCCTCGGCAGTCACTGCATCGGTGCTAAGGTCAATCACAAACTGGTGCCCCTCAGTCATAAGCTGGAGAGTGGCGACCAGGTGGAGATTCTCACCTCTAAAGCACAACATGTGCAGCCCTCGTGGGTCAACTTTGTCTCCACGGCTAAGGCACGAGCCAAGATACAGGCCATCCTCCGACGTAACAGTCGTGAGATACAGAAGGTGGGCGAAGAGGTGTTCGCACGGTTCATGCAGCAGCACGACCTTCCCGTCAACACTGCCTATGCTGACCAGTTGGCGGCTTTCCATGAAGTGGAGAAACGAGAAGACTTCTATATCGCGCTCGGAGAGAAGACAATCATCCTCGGAGAGAAGGATCTCGACGAGCTCACTGGTAAGAAAAAGAAAAAACAGGGAAGCAACAAGGGCTGGCGTAAGTTTGTGCCCTTCCTCAACAGCACCGACAAAGAAGAATCAGACGATACTCCTCATAAGCAACTCTTTGTGGTGCCGGAGAAGTTTAATCGTAAGAAACCTATCTTCATCACTGATGACAATATCGGGCAATACAAATTCATGTCGTGTTGTCATCCCATCCCAGGAGATGATATCCTTGGATTTATCGATAATAAACAGCAGATAGAGATACACAAACGTGCCTGTCCTGTAGCCGACAAGCTCAAGTCGAGCTATGGCAACCGCATCCTCGATGCCAAGTGGGATATGCACAAACGTCTCTTCTTCGATGCTACGCTGCAGTTGGAAGGTATCGACCGCATCGGACTGCTGAACGAGGTGACCCAGGTGCTCTCTCGACAGATGAACGTGAATATCCATACCGTCAATATCACCTGTGAGGATGGTATCTTCAAGGGAACCTTCAAGCTCCGTGTTCACGACAGGGAGGATGTGAAGGAGATCATAGATAATCTCAAGTCCATCAAAGATCTGAAGGAAGTGAAACAAATCCTATAACACAACTTGATAAAGACTATGAAACGATCACTCTTTATTGTATTCGCTCTACTCGTCCTTTCTGTGACATCGGCTTTTGGTGCCAAGAACTATGACAATCCCGATACCATCGTGGTGGCACGCGACGGCACGGGCGAGTTCCGCACTATCGATGAAGCGCTTGAGGTATGTAGAGCATTTATGGACTATCACAAAGTGATTTATGTGAAACGTGGTGTCTATAAGGAGAAACTCATCGTTCCTCAGTGGCTTACTAACATCGAGATTGTGGGTGAAGACCGCGACAATACAATCATCACCTATGATGACCATGCCAATATCAAAACGGCGGATCGCCCCAAGGGTATGGGTACCTTCCGCACTTACACCCTAAAGATTGAGGGTAGCGATATCACCCTGAAGAACATCACCATAGAAAACAACTCTGCCCGTCTAGGACAGGCTGTGGCTCTGCATACCGAAGGTGACCGTCTGCGCTTTGTCAACTGTCGCTTCCTTGGACACCAAGACACCATCTATACGGGTACTCCCTCCACACGCCTGCTCTTCACTAACTGTTACATTGAGGGAACGACCGACTTTATCTTTGGTCCCTCAACAGCTTGGTTTGAGCAGTGTGAGATTCGCAGTAAAGCCAACTCCTATATCACTGCCGCCTCTACGCCGAGTGATGTCACCTATGGCTATGTATTCCATCGCTGTACACTCACCGCCGACGAGGGCATTAGCAAGGTTTATCTCGGACGTCCCTGGCGCGACTATGGTGCCACGCTCTTCATCGACTGTCAGATGGGAGGCCATATCCGTCCAGAGGGATGGCACCACTGGAAGCCTGAACGTCAGAAGACCGCCCGCTATGCAGAGTACGGCAACCATGGTCCCGGCGCCCCTACCCAAGGCAGGGTGACCTGGAGCCGACAGCTGAGTAACAAGGAGGCCAAAGCCATCACCCAAGAAAGTGTGGTGGGCATAAGATAACAGGTCGCAAACGCAAGCAACAGATAATTTACATATTATATTAACATTATACACAACCTAAAATGACGAGTTTGAAAATTGTAGTACTTGCCAAGCAAGTACCCGACACACGCAATGTGGGCAAGGACGCCATGACTGCCGAAGGCACTGTCAACCGCGCTGCCCTGCCAGCCATCTTCAATCCTGAAGATCTCAATGCTCTTGAGCAGGCTCTTCGTCTCAAGGAGCAGAATCCGGGTTCCACCGTTGGTATTCTCACCATGGGTCCTCCCCGTGCTGCTGAGGTTATCCGTCAGGGACTATATCGTGGCGCTGACACCGGTTGGCTTCTCTCCGACCGCCTCTTTGCCGGTGCTGACACCCTGGCAACAAGTTATGCCTTGGCCACTGCCATCAAGAAGATAGGTCATGTTGACATCGTGATAGGTGGACGTCAGGCCATCGATGGCGATACCGCACAGGTGGGTCCGCAGGTGGCACAGAAACTTGGACTTAACCAGGTGACCTATGCTGAAGAGATAACCAAATGTGAAGACGGAAAACTCACCATCCGCCGTCAGATCGATGGAGGTGTGGAGACCGTTGAGGCTCCTATGCCTGTCGTGGTCACCGTCAATGGTAGTGCCGCCCCCTGCCGTCCCTGCAATGTGAAGCTGGTGATGAAATACAAGCATGCCACAGCACCTCTGGAGCGCACGCCCGACCAGCCCTATCAGGAGCTTTATGCAGAGCGTCCCTACCTCAATATTACACAGTGGTCAGTAGCCGATGTTGACGGCGACCCTGAGCAGTGTGGTCTGAGTGGTTCACCCACCAAGGTGAAGGCCGTCCAGAACATCGTGTTCCAAGCCAAGGAGAGCAAGACCCTCACTGCTTCTGACAGCGATATCGAAGGACTGGTGAAGGAACTGTTGAGTGAGAAGATTATCGGATAAGAGAGCTAAATGATTTTTACCTATGAATAATGTATTTGTATATTGCGAGATAGAAGGCACCCAAGTGCAAGAGGTGTCACAAGAACTGCTTACTAAGGGTCGCAAGCTCGCCAACCAGTTGGGGGTTGAGCTGCATGCCATCGTGGCAGGTACCGACATCAAAGGTAGCGTGGAGACACAGATTCTCCCTTATGGTGTAGATAAACTGTTTGTCTTCGATGCTCCCCGTCTGTTCCCCTATACCTCAGCTCCCCACACCGACCTGTTGGTCAACCTCTTCAAGGAAGAGCAGCCACAGATTTGTCTGATGGGAGCCACTGTGATTGGACGCGACCTCGGTCCACGTGTCTCCTCATCGCTCACCAGCGGACTTACCGCCGACTGTACCGAACTGGAGATTGGTCCTTATGATGAGAAGAAGAGTGGCCGTCACTACGACAACCTGCTATATCAGATTCGTCCCGCCTTCGGTGGTAACATCGTCGCTACCATCGTCAATCCCGACCACCGTCCACAGATGGCCACCGTGCGCTCGGGTGTGATGCAGAAAGCCATTTATGAGGGCAATGCACGCGGCGAGGTCGTTTATCCCGAGGTGGAGAAATATGTGTCTTCCACAGCTTTTGCCGTGAGCGTTCTCGACCATCATGTTGAGGCTGCCCGCCACAACCTCAAGGGTGCACCCATCGTTGTAGCAGGTGGTTATGGCGTGGGCTCTAAGGAAGGTTTCGAACAACTCTTCGTTTTGGCAAAACTCCTCCATGGTGAGGTGGGAGGTAGCCGTGCTGCCGTTGATGCCGGTTGGATTGACCACGACAGACAGATCGGACAGACAGGTGTCACCGTTCACCCCAAGGTGTATATCGCCTGTGGTATCTCTGGACAGATTCAGCACATCGCTGGTATGCAGGACTCAGGTATCATCATCTCCGTCAACAGCGACCCTGATGCTCCCATCAACAAGATTGCCGACTATGTCATCACGGGCACCGTGGAAGAGGTCGTTCCCAAACTCATTAAGTATTACAAACAGAGTAGTAAATAATCACGAAAAGACAACAAACCCATGGCAAATTACTATACTGACCATCCGGAGTTCGAGTTCTATCTGAACCACCCCGAAATGCAGCGCATCGTAGAACTGAAGGAGCGCAACTTTGCCGACAAGGCAGAATATGCCGATGCTCCCGTTGATTTCAATGATGCCATAGAGAACTATAAACGCATGCTTGAGATTACCGGCGATATCGCAGCCAACATCATCGAAGCCAATGCCGAGGATGTAGATCTCGAAGGACCTCATCTCGAGAACGGTCGCATGATCTATGCCTCCAAGACCTTCGATAATCTCGATGCCACTCGCAAGGCAGGTCTCTGGGGAGTCTCCATGCCTCGCCGTTATGGTGGACTGAACATGCCTATCACTCCCTATTCAATGGCATCGGAGATTGTAGCAGCCGCTGATGCCGGCTTCCAGAACATCTGGAGTCTGCAAGACTGTATCGAGACGCTCTATGAGTTTGGTTCTGAGGAGCAGCGCAAGAAATACATCCCCCGCGTATGTGCCGGTGAGACGATGTCTATGGACCTCACCGAGCCCGATGCAGGTTCCGACCTCCAGCGTGTCATGCTCAAGGCTACCTATGATGAGGCCAACGACTGCTGGCGTCTTAATGGTGTAAAACGCTTTATCACCAATGGCGACTCTGATATTCACCTCGTGCTGGCCCGTTCTGAAGAGGGAACTCACGACGGTCGCGGTCTGTCGATGTTCATCTACGACAAGCGCGACGGTGGTGTCACCGTTCGTCATATCGAGCATAAGCTTGGTATCCACGGTTCACCTACCTGTGAGCTGGTTTACAAGAATGCCAAGTGTGAGCTTTGCGGTAGCACCCGTATGGGTCTTATCAAATATGTGATGGCGCTGATGAACGGTGCTCGTCTCGGTATTGCCGCCCAAAGCGTCGGTGTTAGTCAGGCAGCCTACAACGAGGCCCTTGCCTATGCCAAGGAGCGTAAGCAGTTTGATACCGCCATCATCGAGTTCCCCGCTGTCTATGATATGCTCTCTCGTATGAAGGCTAAGCTCGATGCTGGTCGCAGCATCCTCTATCAGACAGCCCGCTATGTTGATATCTACAAAGCACTCGACGACATCGCACGTGAGCGTAAACTCACCCCTGAGGAGCGTGCAGAGCAGAAGAAATACACCCGTCTTGCCGATGCCTTCACTCCTCTGGCTAAGGGTATGAACTCCGAGTATGCCAACCAGAATGCTTATGATGCTATCCAGGTACACGGTGGTTCTGGCTTCATCATGGAGTATAAGAGTCAGCGCCTCTATCGTGATGCACGTATCTTCTCTATCTACGAGGGTACGACGCAGCTCCAGGTGGTGGCTGCCATCCGCTATATCACCAATGGCACTTATCTCAGCATCATCAAGGAGATGATGGAGCGTCCCATCTGCTCTTGTGCCGAACCCATGCGTCAGCGTATCGGTCGCCTGGTAGAGCGTTATGAAGAGGCACTCAACTATGTGAAGGAACAGAACAATCAGGCTGTGCAGGATTTCCTCGCTCGTCGTCTCTACGAGATGACAGCCGACATCATCATGTCGCTCCTCCTGCTCGAAGATGCTACTCGTGCTCCTGAACTCTTCCAGAAGAGTATCAACGTGTTCGTTCGTCATGCTGAGGCAGAGTGTGCAGCACATCACACTTATATCATGGCCTTCACTGAAAACGATTTGAACAACTTCGTTGCTGAAGCATAATATCTCATCCCAATAAATAGGAAAGAGGTGGCATCTGTCACCTCTTTCTAGTTTTTTTATAATCAACCCAAAGTGGTCATTAGCGTTATGATGATAACAACTCTTGTTTTTGAACAAATGTCTCTACGTTTTGAGGGCGCAATGGGGTTCCATTGTAACCGAAAAACGGAAAGGCAGATGACAAAAAAAGTTTGTTGGCGCATAATAGTCTAATGGCCGATTTGGGTTAAATATTTCTTTTGCTAAAGCTTATTTCTTTGCCTTTGCCTTTTTCTTTGCAGGAGTGATTTTGGCAGCAGCCACACTCTCCTTTTCTTCTTTCTTCTCTTCAACGGTGTTGTTTGTTTGACCTTCTATGCCAACAAGCTCCACGTCAAAGATGAGTGCACTGAAAGGTTTAATATTGCCCATATTACGCTCTCCATAGGCCAGCTGATAGGGGA
>JAHAZN010000043.1 GCA_018385335.1 Prevotella sp. | reverse complement strand
AGTCATCGCTCCTGCCATTACAGGATCAACTCCTTTTGATATTGAGACCTACTGTAAGATAACAGCTGACGAAGGTACTGAAATCCGTTATACCCTCGATGGCACAGACCCAACAACATCTTCTACGCTCTATACTGATTCCATCAAACTCACTGCTACCACCACCGTGAAGGCTATCGCCGTCAAAGATGGAAAGACCAGTGAGGTGGCTGAGAAGACTTTCGAGAAGGTTGAGTTTACCGAATATACCGTAGCTACACTGAATGGCAAGGCAGACGATGAGGCCAACGTGAAGCTCAACTTCACCAATGCCGTAGTGACCTATGTGGACAAAAAGAACGTTTATGTGCGTGAGAACAATGTGCCTCTGTTGCTCTATGGCGTCAATCTCTCATTGGAGCAGGGAAATGTCATCAATGGTTATCTCAAGGGTGACTATGCCAACTACTATGGTGTTTATGAACTGAAGGCCAACCAATTCACCAATGGTGACAACATCTCTGTTGAAGCCAATAAGGTTGAGGTACAGCCCACCGATGCCACACTTGAAGACATCCTTGGAATGAAACATATTTGCGACTATGTGAAGGTGGCTGGCGTGACAGTTGAAAAGGTGGAGATTCTCAACGATGACAATTCAGTGAAGTCAACCAGCTATTATGCTGTGAGCGGCGATAAGAAGGTGCAGTTCTTCAAAGGTATCAGTGTAGCTGACTATGCAGGCAATGGCAAGATTTATGACGTCATTGCTCTCTTCAATGCTATCTATAATGGTAATGCCGAGCTCCAGCCCATCTCTCTCACCGAGCAGACTACTTCGGCCGATGTTGTCGTTGCTCCCACCATCACCGGTGAGACTCCTTTCAATGAGGTGACCTTTTGCAAGATTATTTCCGAGGAAGGTGCCGAGATTCGTTATACGCTCGATGGCACCGAGCCCACAGCCACCTCTATGCTCTATACCGATTCTATCAAAATCACAGCCACTACCACTGTGAAGGCTATTGCCATCAAGGACGGAAAGACGAGCAACGTGGCTCAGAAAGTGTTTGAGAAGGTTAAGTTTACCGAATATACCGTAGCTACACTGAATGGCAAGAAAGACGATGAGGCCAACGTGAAACTCAACCTCAATAATGCTTTGGTAACTTATGTTGATGAAAATAAGATTTATATCCGCGAAGGTGCATTTGCACTCATGCTCTACGGTGTGGAGTTGAATGTCAACAAGGGTCAGACACTCAAAGGATATATTTTGGGTGACTACGACAACTATTACGGTGTGTATGAGTTGAAGGGCAATTCTGCCACATCTTCAGCCACCGTTCAGATTAGTCCCGACACTGTTGATGTTCTTCCTATTAATGCTGAGGTGGATGAGATTCTCGGTCTGGAGTATGTCTGCGACTATGTGATGCTCTCTAAGGTGACGATAGAGAAGGATGGCAGCAACTATTATGCTGTGAGCGGAAGCAGCAAGGTACAGCTCTTTAAGGGCATTGATGTTTCTTCTTTCGCCGGCGATGGCAAGAGCTATTATGTGACAGCTTTGTTCAACAACATCTACAAGGGTGCTGCTGAGCTCCAGCCCCTCACGGTGACCGAAGAGAATCCCACCGCTATCAACAGCGTTGAGAAGGTTGTGAAAGCCAACGATGGTGTGATCTACAACCTCAATGGTCAGCGTTTGGCTCAGCCTATGAAGGGTCTGAACATCCGCAATGGAAAGAAGTTTATCGTGAAATAAACACTGATGAAATAACATTGGGCAGTCAACAGGCTGCCCAATGACTTTAGATCAACATTTGACGATACAAAACAGCGACCGTCGCTTCCTTTGTGAAGCAGACGGTCGCTGTTTTGTTGCTTATCCTCTGATGTCGTTTGTCTTCGTTTTCAGAATACTACTTTTGCGGTCTCATGACCGATTTGGCTTTAGTTCCTGTCACCTTCAATCAATGCGATGAGCCGTTCCACAGCCTCTTCTTCGGGAATGTTCTTCAACACACATTCCTTGCGACGATAGAGAGAGATGCGACCGCGACCGGCACCCACATACCCATAGTCGGCATCGGCCATCTCGCCAGGTCCGTTGACGATACAGCCCATGATGCCTATCTTCAGTCCCTTATAGTGGGCAGTGGCCGCCTTGATGCGGGCTATCGTTGTGCGGAGGTCATAGAGCGTGCGGCCGCAACCGGGACATGAGATATATTCGGTCTTGGAGGTGCGCAGACGGGCAGCCTGAAGAATACCAAAGGCTGTCTGGTCGATGAGTTGATGCTCCAAAGCACCATCGTTCATCAGCCAGATGCCATCCACCAGTCCATCAAAGAGCAGGGCACCCATATCGGCGGCTGCTTCCAACTGGAACTCACTCTTCTCATCAGAGGAGTGGGCATAGGTCTGACAGAAGATGATGGGATTCTCCAGTCCCTCGCGCATCAGTTCGTGAGCCAGTGCCCTCTGCTCACCTAAGCGGTTCTGATGGTTGGAGATGCTGACCACCACCACCTCGGGATGATGCTTCAGACAAGGGAGATACTCCTCAGAGGGTGCCCCATAGGGCAAAACGAGGAACTTCGCCTCGGCTTTGACAGCACTGATAAACGGCATGGCATTGTAGGGGAAGATGGGGTAGGTGCCTGCCTGACCATTGTAACAACCGAAGTCAACCAAATAGCGGTGTGCCTGATTGCTGAAGTCGGCATGACGACCATCGCCCACGTAGATATAGTCGGGTGCAAAGTCACCCTCTGTTATCGGCGATTCATCGAGATAGGTACTGACCACCACGGGCATGTTGTTTCCTCCGATGTTGAGCACCTCTTTTGTTCGCCGACGTTCCGGACGGAGATAGTCAAAACCGGGAGCGACAACAGCAGGAATGGTGAGATGGCCCTGGTGCTTGCCGAGATAATCCACGAGATGGCGGGCAACGGGAATCTCTGCCTCAGGCTCTTCGCTGAGCGACACACGGATGGTGTCTCCTATGCCGTCGGCCAGCAATGCGCCTATGCCCACAGCACTCTTGATGCGCCCGTCTTCACCTTCGCCTGCCTCGGTGACACCCAGATGGAGCGGATAGTTCATTCCCTCTTTCTCCATGGTGGTCACAAGGAGACGCATGGAGCGCACCATCACCACCGTGTTGCTGGCTTTGATGGAGATGACCACATCTTCAAACTGTTCACGTCTGCAGATACGGAGAAACTCCATGCAGCTCTCCACAATCCCTTCAGGCGTATCGCCATAGCGCGACATGATGCGGTCGGATAGGGAGCCGTGGTTCACACCGATACGGATGGCCGTGTGATGTTCGCGGCAGATATGAAGGAAGGGAATGAAACGCTCCTCAATCTTCTTCAGTTCGGCAGCATATTCCTCGTCGGTATATTCCAACTGCTTGAAGGTGCGTGCAGGGTCCACATAGTTACCTGGATTGATGCGCACCTTCTCGGCATATAGCGCAGCCACCTCAGCCACATGGGGATTGAAATGAACATCGGCCACCAACGGCACCTCGCATCCCTGTTGACGCAGCGAGGCATTGATATGTTTGAGATTCTCTGCTTCTCTCACCCCTTGGGTTGTGAGACGCACATACTCGCCTCCCGCTTCCACAATACGGAGCGTCTGGGCCACCGATCCTTCGGTGTCGTCGGTCGAAGTGGTAGTCATCGACTGCACCCTGATGGGGTTGCTGCCTCCAAGCGGTGTATCACCGATGTTGACCACCGATGATTGGCGTCGTGAGTAATTGAAAAGGTCAACCATTCCTTCTTTAAACCTTATAGTCGTATTTGATTTCTGCCAGCTCTTTATTGGCTTTCTCAATCTTCTCTTTCAGTCCGCTCTTGTAGTCGGCAAGCCTTTGAGCCAAAGCCTCGTCACTCAGTGCCATCATCTCAACGGCAAGGATGGCAGCATTCTGTGCAGCGTTGACACCCACGGTGGCTACTGGAATGCCCGGTGGCATCTGTATGATGCTCAGCATGGCATCGAGACCATCGAGCATCCCCTTGATGGGAACACCGATGACAGGTAGGGTAGTGGATGCTGCTATCACGCCGGGAAGGGCGGCAGCCATGCCGGCAGCAGCAATAATTACTTTGATGCCGCGCTCTTTGGCATGGCGTGCAAACTCCTCTACTGCATCGGGAGTGCGGTGGGCAGAGAGGGCATTCACTTCAAACGGCACCTGCATCTCGTTGAGTTGTTTGCAGGCTTTCTCCATGACGGGCAGGTCGCTTGTGCTGCCCATGATAATGCTCACTAATGGTTTCATTTTATCTGTCGTTGTTATATGGATTGTTTTCATTTTTTACGCTGAGGCACAACCAGGGGAAGGTGCTCACATCAAGAGGATGGTGAGGGCAGCAGTGACAAGTCCTACGCCAAATCCACTCAATACCTGTGAGAGGGTGTGTTGGCGCAAGATCATGCGACTGGTACCGAGGAGTCCTGCAATGATCAACACCAAGCAAAGCCATCCCACGGGGTTGAAGGCGAAAATCTCGCCGAAGGCAAACAGTCCGCCAGCCACTCCTCCTATGGCTGCGGTATGGGTAGAGATCTTCCACCAGGAGTTGATGATGGCACAGATCATCTGTATGAACAGCGCTGCCACCACAATGCTACTCATGAAATGAGGGATATGGAGTGCGTTCATCAGATAGGTACAGAGAAAATAACACCCTATGGAGATGATGTAGGGAATGGCGCGGCGTTCTCTTCGACCGAGTTCTATGAGGCTCCATCCCTGGAAATGACGGTAGAGGCGGATGATGAGGATAGGCATCACCACTGTAAAGAGATAGACGAGCAGGAGTACCTCAATCTTGAACAGCCAGGGCAGCAGGTTGAGGTAGCTGAAGAGAAACAGCGCCATCAGTCCTACGGTAGGCAGATAGAACGGAGTGAAGACAACACTCAGCAACCTGGCAGCCAATATCAAACTTTTCTCTCGTGACATGATGTTCAAATGATTTTTCTTAATCGTGCGATGGGCAGTCCCAGCTGTTCCCTATATTTTCCCACCGTACGTCGAGCGATGGGGAATCCTCTCTCCTCCAGCATCATCTTCAGCATGTCATCGCTCAGCGGGTTGTGCTTGTCCTCCTCATTGATGAGTTCCTGCAGTGCCAGCTGCACCTTTCGTTTTGATAGCTCCTCACCGTCTTTGCTCATAAAGCTGTCGATGAAGAAATGTCGCAAGGGGAAGATGCCCCATCGCGTCTGCACATATTTGCTCTTGCTCACGCGCGATACCGTACTCTCGCTTATACCCGTCATCTGTGCTATGTCGCGCAGCACCATGGGTCGTAGTGCAGTCTCGTCGCCCTCTTCAAAGAATCGGTGCTGCCATTGTATGATAGCCTTCATGGTAGCCATCAGTGTCTGCCGTCTCACTTTGACAGCATCTATAAACATACGCGCCGCCGACACCTTCTTTTTTGTGAAGAGCAGCGCCTCTTTCAGCTGTCTGCTCATCTCCTTATGATTCTTATATTCTTCAAGAGTCTCCAGAAACGAGGGAGAGATATGCAGCTCCGGCACGTCGGTGTTGTTCAGCGCGAAGGTCACCGTACCGTCCTCCTGCGTATCAACGATGAAGTCGGGCGTAATCTGGTCGATACTCCTTCCGCTCACCTCTCCCATGGCAGCCCCCGGTTTAGGATTGAGTTTACACAGTTCGTTGTTGAGAGCTATTGTCTGCGCCCTGTTGAGGTGGAGTTCATCAGCAATCCTATCCCAGTGTTTCTTGGTAAACTCATCAAAGAAATTGTTCACCACCTCTTCCATAAGCATCTTTAGTCGCGAGT
The DNA here is from genome assembly GCA_018385335.1 of Prevotella sp. GTDB lineage: Bacteria > Bacteroidota > Bacteroidia > Bacteroidales > Bacteroidaceae > Prevotella. The sequence goes on along the minus strand of JAHAZN010000043.1, from coordinate 13,799 downwards.
CGTCGCGTCGCTTTATCTGCAGCAGCATACACTCCTGTAGTGAGCGCGCACCTATACCGGCAGGGTCAAACTCCTGCAGTAGTCTCACCACCTCTTCTATCTCTCTCTCCTCCACATACACATTCTGGTAGAGCGCCATCTCGTCGGCAATGATGTCATTACTTTTTCTCAGCCATCCATCATTATCTAATGAGCCTATGAGATAATCCATGATATCCGCCTGGCGTTCCGTGAGACTTATCTCTCCCATCTGCTCTTTCAGCTGATCGTAGAAAGAGATACACTGTCCATACACCCTCTCTTCGCTCTCCTGTTCATAGTAGCTTGAGCCACTGCGATACACGGGCAAGTCTTCATCATCCCTACCTATATTGCAGAGCGCTTCGTCGAGTGCTGTCATCCGTTCCTCGTTCTCGTTCTTAGTGTCAAAGTCATCCTTCACATCGTCAGAGAGCTCAGGCCCATGCTCCTCCTGGCCGTTGTCTTGAAACACATTTTCCAGTGCAGGGTTATCGTTCATCTCCGTGTTGATACGGTCGATGAGCAGACCGACAGGCAACTCCACCAACTGCGACTGTAGCAGTTGGCGTTGCGAATAAGTCTGCGTCTGTGTAGCAACTTGTTCCTGTTTCTGTATCTGAACCTGACTCTGTGCCATTATTATCTTTTGATTACTGATGCAAAATTAGACAAAATATCTGATAATCTCCATGTTCCGCACATTTTTTTTGGTTCATCATTTTTTTAGAGTAATGACTTCAAGAGAAGTATTATTTTCTTCAGGCTATCATCATTTATAGATGTAAAAAAGTTGAGGCTTCGATTTACATCGATGCCCCAACACATTTGTTTATATTCAAAAAATTATAAAAAAGAGTCTGTGATGTCTTTTAGAAGTTATAACCAAGGCTGAGCATTACGTTTTGGTTCTTCACTTTCCTGTCGTTGTCACCTTTGCTCGAAGCCGTATTGATGAAACTGCTCTCATAGGAGATGTCAAGATAGTAGTGTTGAGAGATGAGCAATCCAATTTTTTGCTTTCCTCAGATGATGTGGTTACTGATACTTAATCTTTTTCACTTTCGTTCCTTGGATGATGTTTGTTGAGGCTATGCGGACGGTTTTTGGAACGGTGAGCGAGGTGAGGTGAGTGCAGTGAGCAAAGGCACCACTCTCTATGGTCTGCAACTTGGATGGTAGAGTGAGTTCAGTGAGGCTGTTGCAGGAGTTGAAGGCGTTGGCACCGATGGTTCGTAACGACTTGGGGAGGTTGACTCGCCACAGACAGAAACATCCAGAGAAGGCGCGCCGGCCGATGGTGCGCAACACACCATGCATGTTCACCTCATTGAGCAGGGGACAGTTGGCAAAAGCATAGTTGCTCAGTTCGGGCAACATGGCAGGCAGAGAAACATAGGTGAGAGTGCTACATGAGAAGAAAGCCGAGTCGGGGAGAGCCATGATGGCTGTTTCCGTGAGGTCGATGGTGGCCACCTGTCCTGAGCGTTCCCCTTTGCGTCCTCCCCCTGATAGCTGTCTGAGCAGTGCGATGTCTTTTGCATTGATGAGACCGGTGATTTTGAGATGATGCGTCGTTGTCCAGTCTTCCTCTTCTATCAGCCGGTGTAGCTGTCCAGCTTTCTCCACGATGATGCGTTTAATGCAAGGCTGATAGTCAGCCTCTGCCGCCTCTATCACCATGCGTTGTGCCGTAGTGAAACCATAGAGCGTGTCGGGATCGAAATAGTCGTTGCGTTTGCCGCCCCAACCGAAGTTGACGTGAACGAGCGAATCTTTGCAGCCGTCTATAAGAAAGACATGAGCAAACTTCTTGCCTTTTTGGCCACGGATGATGACCGGACGACCAGCCTTCAGCTCGTTGAAGATAAGTCTGTTCCATCGCTCTTTTCCATCCTTTCCGCGAAAGTTTGCCTTATCGACGATATGAGCATAGCGGCTGAAGGAAAAATATTTCTTCAGTGCCATCACCACATCGTTGAGTTTGGTGGAACTGGCGGTGCGCTGATAGTTGGTGCGTGCTGCAATGCCACAGTCTCTTATTAGGCGTGCCACGGCGTGCTGCTGTGTATAGGAAGCGGTGTCAGTCTGATAGGGCATGAGTGACCAGTCATAGTTTCTCTTCAGCAGAGAGCAGCGCGAAGGGTAAGAGAGTGTGCGCATATATTGCGACATGGCCAAGGGAGCACATCCGGCATACACATGTTTGCTGGTGGAATCGATGACGACGGTGGGACAGTATCTGCTATAGGGGAACCACTGCGCCCAGGCTGTCACAGTGAGCGGAGCCACCTCTTCGGGGAAGAGATAACGGTTTTGTGCCATCGACATTCCGCAGGAAAGCCAAGCCCCGAGGAGCAGCACCCATAGATTTTTCTTCAAGTCAACCATAGTTAGAACATATAATTTCATGACAGAACGCAATTGCCGCATCCACCTTATAGCAACAGTGACTTGGGAAGAACGACAGCGATAGTTTTCAGTCGGACATAGTCCTCGGAGACATACATCAGACCACCATAGGGATTCTTCTTCCCCCATGAGTTTTTCATGATGAAAAACCTCTGTCCTTCAGCATCGTGTGCCATTCCCACTATGGCCATACAATGGTCGTCTGTGGTATCAAAACATTCAAAAGCCTTCTGTCTTGCCTGCTGTGAGACGTCCGTCCCAGCTGGAAGCTCGGCGATACCTTTTCTGAAAGAGAAGAATCTGTTGCTCACATCGCCCTCCCAGCACACGCCATGTCCGCTGTTGACAGCCCTCATCATCACGTTCATCATAGAGTCAATGGGCAGGTTGAGCTGTTCGTTCCGTTCCCAGTTGTCGGGGAGCTCGAGCACAAAGGGGAAGCCGAAGGGATGGTGAGTAAAGCTGGTGAGCGTGACATACTCGTCGGGAGCACATACACTCCGTGCAAACTCACAGGGAGTATAGGTAGCTCTCAGCATATACACCTGATGGGGCACTGCTCCATAGGCTTCATCAAGCACCTTCTTCACTTGAGGCTGAAAAGAGCGAAGACCTGCATGGTGATTGATGGCCGTCTTGCCGAGAAGAAGAATCTTCTTTCCCATCATGCGATGATTGATGGGGTGGGAGGGATGGTAGGCATCATAGGGATACATCCCCTTTCTGTCCATCACGTTGAGCAGTGTCTGTGCCATCCCCCTCACCGTAGTGTGGTTCTTTCCCTGACAGAGATAAGTCTGTTCAAACTGCTCTTCTAAGAGTGCCCTCATGGCATAATCGACAGAGAGATGAACACTGTCACCCTGCATCAGATGCTCCGTCTCTATGGCAGAGAGCATGGCATAGGCCCAACAGTTCTCGTTGGTTCCCTGATCCTTCACGGGCGTCATCCTGTTGAGCACGTCGATGGTAAACGTCTTTTGGGGCATCAGTTCCTCCGCATCGCCTTGCTGGCGTAGCGTGAGGGTAAGGAGTGTTGTCATACAAGCTGCTCCTATGAATGTGATGAGGTAGAGAAAGGATGTTTGCTGTTTCATTCCGCTTTTGTGTCTGTCGCGATGCAAAGTTACGTTTTTTTTTCTTTGCCTGTATGAACTTGTGTCGTATTTATCCTTTTGACGCTATTGGCTTATAGGATGAATAAAAGAGAAAAGAGAAGGAGACAAAAAGAAAAGACACTTGTTCAGGATAAGCCTATCTTTGCAAACAGAAGCCAATAGCAATACTTTTTACTTACATGAGCTATTCAATGAAATCAGTTTTAAATAGGTTTTTAATATCCCTATCGCTTGTTCTGTCCAGTCATTTGTCGGTGACAGGTGCATCCACTCTGCGTATTGATGCCGCTGAACGTCATCAGCGTATCACCGGTTTTGGAGGATTTGTTTGCAGCCCCACTTTTGGTTACAATCACATGACGACCGAAGAGATCAAAAAGGTATGGGGAGAGAGCAGCACATTAGGCTGTAATATCGTTCGCCTCTATCTTCCCATAGGTCGCAGTTACTGGAGCCAGTCGCTCAACACGGCCAAACAGCTCAAACAGATGGGTCTCATCGTCTTTGCCAGTCCGTGGGGACAGCCGGCAGAATGGAAGACCAACAACTCGAGCAATGCAGTGCAAGATGAGTTGGTGGGCTATCTGAAGGAAGAGAACTATGCCGACTATGCGCAGTATCTCAACGACTATGTGGATTATCTCGCTGAGAATGGCGTGAAGCTCGATGCTATCTCCATGCAGAACGAGCCGGATATGCGCTGCACCTATGCCGGGTGTATATGGACGCCCGAACAGATAGCCAAGTTTGTGAAGACCTATGGTGCCTCTATGCATTGTCCGCTTATTGCTGCCGAGTCGGTGGGCTTCTCTGATAGCTATGCCAACGCCCTGCTTGCTGATGATGTGATAGATGGTGTCGGCATTTATGGAGCCCATCAGTATGGAGGATTGCAGTCGGCCTTCAAGAAGATGGCAGATAAGGGCAAGGAGATATGGATGACAGAGTATCTCATCAACTGGAACGAGATAGAGAACACCACTCGTAATTTTAACTGGGAAATAGATGGTTTCAATTTCGCACGCGCCATCAATCTCTGCATGATGAACGACGTGAATGCCTGGGTGCATTATGCTACCAAGCGATACTATGCCATGATAGGCGATGGTCAGAATGGGACGACGAGTGGTGCCATCACCAAGCGCGGTTATGTTCTTGGGCAGTATGCGAAATATATTACCGGTTTCACGCGTGTTGGTCACTCCTTTAAGGATGCCGAAGGGCTTGAAGGTTCTGCCTATCTCTCGCAGACGGGCGATACGGTGGTGGCTGTAGTCATCAACAGCAGCGACAAGAAGATGGATCTCAAGGTGGACCTGCCTTTCTTCACCACCAGGGGACGTCTGGTGGTGACGAGTAAGTCGCAGAACATGCGTTTCACATCGATCAGCCTCGACACCCCTACGTTCCGCCCCACGGTGAGTATCCCCGCCAGCAGCGTGAGCACCATCAGGTTTGTGAAAGATAGTGACCGACCGGCATCGGCGATGACAGGCAAGCGTATCAACTATGAGATGATAGAGCATCAGACGCCTTCGAACAGTGCCTTTGGCACAGCCTATCAGTTGAGCAACAAGACGGTGACCTTCGACCACAGTCATCCGCTTATCAGTGGCAACACCACAGCTGCTAAGGGACAGCTGGCGCTCAATGGCGACTACGACAGGCTGGTGATTCATGTCAACAGCGTCAGTTCGACGCTCAGCTACACCTCGGCAAAGACAACACTCTACTATGTGAATGCAAATGGTCGCGTAGCCTCCTATGACTATGGCACACTCGACCTCTCTGCCAATCAGGATTTCGACCTTGTTCTCGACCTCTCCAGAAAGACCCTTACCGATGGCTGTAAGGCATTGATAGGACTGACAAACAACAACTGGAGCTCGGTGCTGACACTCAGTCTGGGCGACGTGTATCTGCAGAGTAGCAATGGTTGGGGTTACGCCTTTGGAGGTAGCTATTCGCCCTACGACAGCAACCTGCTCGACTGCCAGGAAAACAGCTGCTGCACATGGATGGACATGACGGGGGTGGAAGGACTCGGAGGCGAGAGTAACCCGCTGGAGGGAGCGGCCAATGACAACTGTCTGCTGCTGGTGGCTGAGGACAGCCCGCTCCTCACGCCCAACACCATCAGGGGCAACTGCTGCGACCAGCTCCGGCTCACTGCTGATGGTGGTGGATTCCATACACCCATTCCCTTCAACGCCTCCAAGGCCACGCTTACGGTGACAGTTGACGGAGCCCGGATGATAGTATTGCCATTCGAGGCAGAGCTGCCCCAGGGGGTGACTGTTTATCAATTGGAAGATAACGGCATTTCGCTTCAGGCTATTCCCGTCACCTCGGGAACGATAGCTGCCGCACAGCCCATCCTGGTGGAAGGACAGGGAAGCATCACCTTTACAGGGCAAGGTGAGGTGACCACTGACCTCACCATAGGGGAGAGCTGCTGGCACCGCATCTTTGAGCAGCAAAATTATTATGAAGGTGACTATCTGTTGAGACAACAGGATGGACGATGGGGATTTGAGCGACAGACGACAGATGGAATCCTCAATCCCTTTGATGTCAGATTCATTCCCTCGCCAACAGTCTCCGCTTCCTTCCTTCCTATCCAAGGAACTACGGCACTCTCGACAATACAGAACGACAGAGCATCAGAGGTATCCGTTCCCTACCTGATTGATGGAAAAAGGGCAGGAAACCATTCGAAACTGAAAATCATCAACAAGAAAAAGATTATCCGTCACGAATAAGAATAACAAAAGAAAAATTATATGAAGAAAAAGAACATCCTTATCATTGTAGCCCTCTCAATGAGTTTGGCAACACCGGTCCAGGCCATCGACCATCCGGGCATCACCCATTCGCAATCCGCAGAGAACCGTTTCACGCTGATAGACGATGGCCGTCCCAATGCCATCCTCATTGATGAGACAGAAAACATAGCAGTGAAGATAGCTGCCGAAAATCTGCAAAAGGATTTCCAGCGCGTGTCGGGACAGTTGCCTGCCCTCGTCAACACCCCACAAGGCAAGCGCATGGTCGTTGTGGGAACTGCCGGCAGCAAGCTAATCCGTCAGTTGGTGAAGGAGAAGAAACTTAACATCACAACATTGAAGGGTAAGTGCGAGATGTATCTTATGACCACTGTCAAACAACCTTTTGCCGGCGTAGAGGAGGCTTTGGTGATTGTTGGCAGCGACCGCAGAGGTGCCGTCTATGGCATCTATGAACTGTCGGAACAGATTGGCGTCTCTCCATGGTATGACTGGGCTGATGTGCCTGTAGAGAAACAGAAGGTGCTGGCCATCGACCGAGGTAGCTATACGGCAGGCGAGCCGGCAGTGCGCTATCGTGGCATCTTCCTCAACGACGAGGCTCCCTGTCTCACCTCTTGGGTGAAGAACACCTATGGCACAGGCTATGGCGACCATCGTTTCTATGCCCGTGTATTTGAGCTCCTGTTGCGCCTGCGTGCCAACTTTATGTGGCCGGCTATGTGGGGATGGAGTTTCTATGCCGATGACCCGCTGAACAGCAAGACGGCCGATGACATGGGCATCATCATGGGCACCTCCCACCATGAGCCCATGGCACGCAATCATCAGGAGTGGGCACGTAACCGCAGGAAATATGGGGTGTGGGACTATGCCACCAACCAGGAGGTGATAGACCGGTTCTTCCGCGAGGGTATAGAGCGCGCTAAAAACACCGAAGACCTCATCACCATAGGCATGAGAGGTGACGGTGATGCCCCCATGGGAGGAGAAGAAGGTAAGGACCATGAGTTCAAATCCAGATATGAAGCCAACATGGCGCTGATGGAGCGCATCTTCACCAACCAGCGGCGCATCATCAAGGAGGTGACTGGCGAGAAGCCCGAGAAGCGTCCACAGGTATGGGCCATCTACAAAGAGGTGCAGACCTATTATGACATGGGACTCCGCGTGCCCGATGATGTCATCATGCTTGTCTGCGATGACAACTGGGGCAACGTGCGTCGCCTGCCCAATGCCGAGGAACGCAAACACAAAGGTGGATGGGGTATGTATTATCATGTGGATTATGTGGGTGCGCCACGCAACACGAAATGGCTCAATGTCACTCCCGTGCAGAACCTCTGGGAACAGATGCAGCTCACCTATGAGTATGGCGTTGACAAGCTGTGGATTCTTAATGTGGGCGACCTCAAACCTATGGAATATCCCATCACGCTCTTCCTCAATATGGCATGGAATCCCCGCCGATATGAAGCATCCACGCTCATGGACCATCCCCGTGCCTTCTGTGCGCAGCAGTTAGGCGAAGACCAGGCCGACGAGGCGGCGCGCATCCTCAATCTCTACAGCAAATATGCCGGTAGGGTGACCCCGGAGATGCTGGATATGAACACCTATAATCTTGCCACGGGTGAGTGGAAGAAGGTGAGCGACGATCTGGTGCGACTGGAGGCTGAGGCTTTGCGACAGTATTTGTCGCTCAAACCTGCATATCAGGATACCTATCGTCAGCTGATACTCTTCCCCGTACAGGCGCTGTCTAACCTCTACGAGATGTACTATGCGCAGGCGATGAACCATAAGCTGGCTGCCGACAACAACCCGCAGGCTAACTATTGGGCCGACAGAGTGGAACAGACTTTCAACCGTGATGCACAACTCTGCCATGAATATAACAAGGTGATGGCAGGAGGAAAATGGGACGGGATGATGACGCAGAAACATATCGGCTATACCTCATGGAATGACAACTTCCCCAAGGACATCATGCCCAAGGTCAGGCGAGTGGAGCAGTCGGAAGAGGCTGCCAATGGCGGTTATTTCTTCACTCCTTCAGCGGGTTATATAAGCATCGAAGCCGAACACTATTTTGAGAGTAAGGCAGCAGATGGAACCCAGTGGACCATCATTCCCTATCTCGGTCGTACGCTGAGCGGTGTAGCCCTCATGCCCTATATCAATTCGCCCGAGGGAGCCAGCCTGTCTTATCGTATGCAGTTGCCCAAGGAGGCAGGCAACGAAGTGACCGTTTATGTAGTGGTGAAGTCAACCTTAGCCTTCAGCCGTAAAGAGGGCCACCGCTACACCATCGGTTTTGAAGGAGCTGATGCTGAAGAAGTGAACTTCAATGCCAATCTCAACGAAGATCCACAGAACTGTTACACGGTGTTCTATCCAACGGTGGCCCGACGTGTGATAGAGAACAAGGTGAAACTCCGTCTGCCCCATAACAATGGAGGGCAACAGACACTGGTCTTCCGTCCGCTTGACCCTGGAGTGGTGCTCGAAAAGATTGTCGTTGACTATGGCGGCTATCAGCCCTCCTATCTTTTCATGGACGAATCGCCCTGCAGACGATAATCAACATCAACATAAAAAACATAAGGTGCTCAACCGCGGTTGAGCACCTTATTATATACATCTATCACCTGTGACGCGACATCGGTGCCACGGAAGCGCTGTACATAGTCAAGACATTTACCTATGCGTTCCTCCCGTTGCTCCTTGGTCTCATCAAGCAAAGTGTTGACCGCTTCAGCCATCCCCTCCACATCATCGGGTTCGACATAGAGACAATGGTCGCCTCCCGCCTCTTCAAGACAGGACCCTGTACAGGCCACCACCCTGACGCGTGCAAAGATAGCCTCGATGATGGGAATACCGAAACCTTCATAGCGTGAGGGATAGACAAACACCTCGGCCATCTGCATGATGGCAGTAAGTTCATCGTTGCTGATATCCTTCAGGAGATGAAGCCGAGAGGTGAGCTCCAGTCGTTTTGCCTCCCTTTTCAGTTCCTCCACGTAGGGCGTATGACGGCCTATCAATACCAAATGCACATCCTGAGGCATTCGTGTCAGTGCTCTCAGTGCCAGCATGGTGTTTTTTCTTCGCTCTATCGTGCCCACACAGAGAAGGAAGCGCTGGGGGAGGGAGTGACGTTCTCTTTCCTCTCTCTTCAACTCTTCGCTGACAGGCAGGCTGAACTTTGGATTACAGCTCTGATAGATCACATCAATCTTCTCAGGGTCCACCCCGCCCAACTCAATGATGTCAGCCTTTGTCCGTTCAGAGATGGCGATGATGCGGTCGGCCTCCTTACAGGTCTTAAAAAACTTCCATCTGTAGATGAGCGTGTCTATCCAGTGATAATATTCGGGATGACGCATGAAGATAAGGTCGTGGATGGTCACCACACTCTTCACCCCACTCTTTTTCAGTCCTAAAGGCAGTTCGCCGGTGAGCCCATGGTAGAGCTCCACGCCATCCTTTTTGAGCTGTTTCACAATACCTTTCATGCGCCAGAGGTCTCTCTTCAATCGGCAAGGTTGCCCATCGGGGTAAATGAAATGGGTATGCTCATCGAGCACCATCTGCCGTCGCAGGTCGTCTCTCCCCTTATCGGGAGCATAGAGCAAGAGTTGCATCCGTCCGCAAAGCTCATCCTCATCTCCGCTGTTGTTACAGCGGATGATGTTGTTCACCAGCGTGCGACTGTACATCCCCAGTCCGCTTGCATTTCTCACAATGCGTTTGGCATCAAATCCAATAGTAATCTTCGTGTTCATCGTTTGCAAAGGTAGTGTTTGTTACAGACAAATCAAAATTATTGACCACGAAACCTGTCTGCAAGAGAGAAATCACCGTCTTTGGATAAGATAGGTTGCGGTACAACAATAAAAAACAACGGATTTCATTGCTTTTATTTTGTATTCTCTCCGCCTTATACTATCTTTGTGGCATGGAACCAAACGAGAAAATATCCGTAGTCATCAACACCTACAATGCCTCACTTTATTTGGAGCAAGTGATAGAGGCCGTGAAATCATTTGATGAGATAGTGGTGTGTGATATGGAGAGCACCGACAATACCCGTGACATAGCACGCAGAAATGGGTGTAAGGTGGTGACGTTTCCCAAGGCAGATCATAAAAGTGCAGAGCCTGCAAGAACTTATGCTATACAGCAAGCTTCGTCAAAATGGGTTTTGGTGGTAGATGCCGATGAGATAGTGTCTCCCGAGTTGCGTGATTTCCTGTATGCTGTCATCCGTCAGCCCGATTGTCCGTCAGGCTATTATGTGCCTCGTATCAACAAGTTCATGGGGATGTTTGTGCGTGATTTCACACCCGACTATCAGTTGCGCTTCTTCATCAAGGAGGGAACGGTATGGCCACCTTATGTACATACCTTTCCTAAGGTGCAAGGTAGGGTGGAGTATATCCGCCAAAAAACATACATGTTTCATCTTATGGATGAGACCATGCATGAGTACGTTGATAAAATGAATCAATACACCGATAATGAGGTAAACAAAAAGTCCCACAAGCGATATGGTATTGTGGCCCTCTTTTGGCGTCCTTTCTGGCGTTTCTTCCGTAGTTATTTTCTTCGTGGTGGCTTCCGCATGGGTACACGCGGTTTGATTCGTGCGCTCTTAGCCGGGTGGTATCAGTATGTAGTGGTGGCCAAGATAATGGAGAAGAGATACAGAGACGAAGAGAAGAATGGATGAGAAAGGTCTGCTACATAATAAATAATAATGTGCAAATTATGATGGCTGTTCATTGGTATTTTAAAATTAATATGTACATTTGCAGGAAAGAAGTTGAATAGTTTATGAAGACAGATGTGATATGGGACAATTAGCCTTGTTATACCTTTGGCTCAAAGCCTGTGTGTTGGTCTCCATCCCAATTGACAAATTTGAGAATAGAAGGCATGTACATGTATTTCCCCGACTGAGAGGAGCAAGAGGTAAGTATTCGGTAGCAAAGGTTTGGCTTGAGTCTCATGGACAGAAACAGGTGGAGATATACGAATCCTCACTATCGGCTAAAGAGAATGATTTATTACTGAGAATTATTAATGCTAATTGGGAGTATATTAACAAACAATTGACAAAGTCATTCAATGGAGAGAAAACCTATCCAAAAGAAATTAAACTAAAATAATACAACTATGTGTAAGATGCCAAATATCAATGTCGGGATTAAGCGACTTGACTTTACAGAGAAACGTGGAAAGATGGCAGTCTATCTTACTGATGGTCGCGAAGTGATTGTTCCTGTTTCTATGTTCAAAGATATCTCTGCTATGCCTATTAAGGAGCGGAATAAATGGTATATTCTCGATGACCAGTACTTTACTTTTGAGAATATGGGTCGGGTATATTCCATTACTGATATTTTGAATTATAATATGATTCAACAATGAACATACCAACTCTCAATCATCTATAGCTGCTTTCTTTGTGGTGGATTCCGCAAGGGCAAATGTGGTTTAATTCGTGTATTCTTAGCTTGATATATCAGTTCTGAGTATTGGCTAAAATGATGGAGAGCAAATAATGTATAATATGTTTAAGCACTAATAAATTCTATTATGACGATAGTATTCCTTGTTTTTGGAGAGAATTTGACTTATTATAAACAAACATATTTATCAATACTTTCACTACTAAGAAGAAAAAGGAAGGAGGACAGAGTGTTGGTTTTTGCTGAGAACCCACGCTATTTTCTTAGATTGAATGGTTTAGTTGAGTCGATAGAGATTACCCAAGAACAAATAAAGGATTGGTCACTTAAAATCGGTTATTATTTCCGATGTAAGATAAAAGTGTTGGAATATGCAGCACAACTCTATCCAGATTCTCATCTTTTATTTTTTGATGGTGATGTTTTTGTAGTGGGTGATTTGTCACTATTTGAACAAAAATTGAATGAAGGCATAGGTCTAATGCACAAAAACGAGGGACATCCGTCAGGTATGGGAAAAAAAATCAAAAGAATGTGGAATGCCATCAAAGGTAAGACAATAGATGGAACAACTATATCTATGAAACATGATATGTGGAATTCAGGTGTTATAGGTATTCCACGAGATAGCAGATTATCTGTTATTTCAAAAGCATGTTGTATATGCGATGCTATATTGTCTACGGGTAAAGCTTCTTTTACAGCCGAACAATATTCATTTAGTATTGCGATGAATGAACAACTGATTGTTGAACCTACCGATAATTGGGTATGGCATTATTGGGGAAATAAAGATGGTTGGTTAGATAGGATAGATAAATTTATTGTGGAGTCTCATTTATGTAATAACTCAATTGAAAGGGAAATAGTATTAACGGACGACATCATTAGAGAGAGTATTCCTGTTTATGTTGATAAGTCAGATACCAAACGCCGACTTATTAAACTAATCAATCGTCTGTTTAAAGATAAGATACCTACAGACAATAATTCTCAATCATATTCTTGAAACTCTTTCCTGTCCTAATATTTGCAGAAAACGAAATGACGTTATTACGTATTGTTGTAATTTCTGCTTTGGACAGCGAGCCTATCACGGAAGTAATTTCTTTTAATGATTTTACAGCAATTCCTAATTTTTGTTCAATAATAAATGATTTTAAAGACGATTGTTCCCAAATTATGACGGGAATGCCTAATGAAAGATAAAGTGAAAATTTATGTGATGAGTTATATTTCAGATATTCCCCAAACATCCCAGAGCAGGTATCAATACTATCTCCATCCCAAACTAACCCCCAATTTCCTTCAATTATTCCAGGATGATTGGGTTGAAATGCTCCTCTATATTTAACGTATTCAGACGGTCGAAACAAATCACTCCCATTTCCATATAAGTTGAAGGATAATTGTGGAGAAGCAATCTCATGCAAATGATTTACAAATCTGCTTTTGGTAAGATTGCCAGCGAAAATAATTGTATTATATATGTTGTTGGGTAAGGAACGAATAGGATCATCGGTCAAATAACAGAATAGGTAAAGACATTCTATTTTGTCAGAAGATATTCCCATATCAACCAAGTATTGTTTCATAGATGGAGTGTGGGCTATAATATGATGGCATTTCTTTAAAATGTCTATCTCATATTCTTGGTTTTTCCCATTAGAGCGAAGTGAGTCAAGGTCATGTATAACACATGTAACTTTGGTTTCCTTCTTAAATAGAAAACTATAAAATTTGTCTTTATTGTTATGAATCCATGGAAATTGAAAGAATACAGAATCGCCATGCTTAAGTCTTAATAGCAGACTGTAGATATCGTAATAGCGTTTAATAACACGAAAGAAACCAATTCGTGAAGTACTTCCCATCTGAATGACATGATACGAACCACTTTCTTTTATGATGGTATCAATATCTGTTCGTGCCTTATTGATCGCAAATGATTTTGCCTTAGACTCTTCTGTTAGAATGGCTATAGG
>JAHAZN010000021.1 GCA_018385335.1 Prevotella sp. | reverse complement strand
ATTTTCAAAATTCCTTAGGAAAATTCTGTGACCTACAGGATTTCTATTGTCGATTCTTTATTGTAGCACCTCGAAATAGACGAAAACAGTTTGAAGAAATTCTAACCAGAACAGCATTTAGAGACATTTGTAAAAGAGTAAAATTCAATACGTATGATGATATTTCCAAACAATATGAAGCAATGTGTGTAATCAACAAGTTCAATTGCATATAAACATCAATTTTTCTTCTTCGACCGCATTTCACGGTCTTGATCCATCACACAATGAATACCTTTCTCTTTGAGTGCCTCACTGTCGTGAATGTGTTGGGAGGAAAATCCCCGATGGCCTGGAAGGAACAGTTTTACACATAAAAATGCCATACCAATAGCAATTATTAACACTGTGATGATAAAAATCTCAAACATATTCACTATTTTTGCCGTTAGATTATAACTTTCATCGTTGCAAAGTTAATACAAAAAGAGAAACAAGACAAACATTTTCTATATATTATATAAATATCATGAATTCAATAGAACTGAAACCGAAGAGTGTCTTCGACCATTTTGCACGAATCAATGCCATCCCCCGTCCCTCCAAACGTGAGGAGAAAATGATAGCCTATCTCAAAGAGTGGGGAGAGAGTCACGGACTGGACACACGTGTAGATAAGGTGGGCAATGTCATCATCCGCAAGCCCGCTACCCCCGGATATGAGGACCGAAAGACGGTCATCCTTCAGAGCCATTTCGATATGGTGTGTGACAAACTGGTGGATGTGGAGTTCGACTTCGACCGAGATGCCATCCAGACCTATGTCGATGGTGAGTGGCTCAAAGCCCGTGGCACTACCCTTGGTGCTGACGACGGCATCGGTGTAGCCATCGAACTGGCGATTCTCGAAGCCGATGATATCTGCCATGGTCCCTTGGAGTGTGTGTTCACACGCGACGAGGAGACACAGCTCACCGGAGCATCGGGCATGGAGGCCGACTTCATGACGGGTGACTACCTTATCAACCTTGACAGCGAGGATGAGGGACAGATATTCGTATCATGTGCCGGTGGACGCACCACGACAGCTACCTTTGCGCTCACAAGAGAAGAGGCTCCTGCCGACTATTTCTTTATGGAGATTTCAGTGAAAGGTCTGGTGGGTGGACACTCAGGAGATGACATCGAGAAGAAACGTGCCAACGCCATCAAGCTCCTCGCTCGCTTCCTCTATCAGGAGCGACAGCTCTGTCCGTTGCTCCTTGCCTCATTCAATTCGGGCAGGATGCACAACGCCATCCCACGCGATGGTAAGGTAGTGTTTGCCGTACCTCAGCAGGAGAAAGAGACATTGCGCATACATTGGAACATCTTTACCAGTCAGGTGGAGGATGAGTTCCATGTGAGCGACCAAGCCATGGTGTTCAACATGGAGAGCACAGACAGACAAGCAGTGATAGCTCAGTCTGTTGGCGACCATATCATCAGAGCACTTCAAGGCATCGACAATGGTGTGTTTACCATGTGTCAGGACGAAGCACTCTCATGGATGGTGGAGACATCGAGCAACGTGGCCAGTGTGGTGACAGAAGATGAGAAGATGACCATCGTGGCCTCTCAGCGCAGCAATGTGATGAGCAATCTCGACAACCAGTGCAACACGGTGAAGGCTGTCTTTGAACTGGCAGGTGCAGAGGTAGTACAGAACGATGGCTACCCTGCATGGAAGATGAACCCCAACAGTCGTCTTACGGCTATCGTGAGCGATACCTACGAGGAACTCTTTGGTCACCGTCCAGAAGTCAAGGGTATCCATGCCGGTTTGGAGTGTGGCTTGTTCTCAGAGCGTTATCCTCATCTCGACATGGTATCCTTCGGTCCCACCCTACGCTATGTCCACACACCCGACGAGCGTCTGCTCATCCCCACGGTAGATATGGTATGGCGCCATCTTATTGAAATTCTGAAACGTTTATGAGAAAATCCTATCTGATAACCATCGCTGCCCTGGCGCTGCTGCTCACCACCTCGTGTACTGAGCAGCAGCGGGCGGAGCGCGTTGTGGCCTCGTTTCTCGAAGAACAGCTTACCGATGCCGAAGGACTGGAAATAGAGAAGTTTTATAAAATAGACTCTACACGCATTATAAGCGATTCTATCCTCACCCAACTCAGCAAACAAGCACTGAATTCGGGTCACTACAAACAGAATTCAACTCTGTCATCTCCACGCAAAGAGAAAAAACTTATCATCTCACGCGTAGATTACAAGCTCAAAGGCAAACCCTACCAAGACACCTACTACCTCGATGATGATATCGAACACGTGGTGGCTGTGAAGATGAATGGACGGTGATTTGTGTAGAAAAAGAGCCTAAAAACGGCAAAAGAGCACAAAAAAATGAGGTTAAATAGAAAAAAAATGCGGAAAAGTTTGGCGATATGAAAAAATAGCCATACCTTTGCACCGCGTTTGAGAGAAAACGCCTCGGTAAAGCAAGCCGGAAGGGAAGTTTGGGTGAGTGGCTGAAACCAGCAGTTTGCTAAACTGCCGTGCGGGTTACCGTACCGGGGGTTCGAATCCCCCAGCTTCCGCAGCATAAAAACCGAGATAAGCATTTATGGTGGATTCATCTAATGGTTAGGATACAAGATTCTCAATCTTGGCATAGGGGTTCGATTCCCCTATCCACTACAACAGATCCCTGTAAGTCAGTGACTCGCAGGGATTTTTTATATTCATTAAAAACAAACGCCAATAACAACCTAACAAACAAAACTCTTACTTATGAAGACAATCATCTTTCAGGAATATAAAACTACTCTACTGACCCTATTGCATCTTTTCTTATCTATCCTTCCTTGCTCCGCCCAGCGAGCCAAATACAATTTCAATGGAGCATGGCAGCTACACTATCCCATGCAATCTATAGAACATCCCGGAGAGACACGCACCGTCACTCTACCACGGGCATGGAACGAAGATTATGCCTACCGCGTAGGTATTGCCCAACTCCCCGATGATACCTGTAGATACACCAAAATGTTTGATGTGCCCACACAATGGACAGGAAAACGCATCTTCATAGAGTTTGAAGGGGCACGACAGGCTGCTGTGGTGACACTGAACGGCAAGAAGGTGGGAAGCAGTCAAAATGGTGTTATGGCTTTCGGATTCGACCTTACACCATATATTATCTACGGAGGAACAAACAGAATAGAGGTACTCACCGACAACTCATGGAGCTATAGGGAGCAAGGGGATGGCACCATCGGCGAAGGAACACCCTACCAATGGAACAACAAAAATTTCAACATGAACATGGGTGGACTACCCAAAAACGTATGGCTGCATATCACCGACAATATCTATCAGACGCTGCCGCTGATGAGTAACCTTGGTACAACAGGCGTGTATATCTATGGCTCTGACTACGACATTGCCAAGAAAAAGGTAACGGCAAACATAGAGACACAAGTGATCAATGCCTCAACCCACGATGAAAGGGTTACACTGCATGTAGAGGTCCTCGACAACGAGGGAAAGAGAGTGGCGCAGATGAGCGGTCAGCCGACTGTTATAGCAGCAGGCGACACAGTGACGCTAAGCACCAAGAAGCGCCTCAGCAATGTACATTTCTGGTCGTGGGGCTACGGATACCTCTATACGGTGAAGACTTCACTCTCTTTCCACTCAGACAAGAAGAGCAGGAAAGACGAGGTGGTCACCCGCACTGGATTCCGAAAAACACACTACGGCGAAGGAAAGATATGGCTCAACGACCGCTGTATGATGGTGCATGGCTATGCACAGCGAACAAGCAACGAATGGCCGGCTGTGGGCACCAATATTCCAGCATGGCTCTCTGACTACTCCAATAACCTCATGGTTACCTCAGGAGCGAACGTAGTGAGATGGATGCACGTCACACCAAGCAAGCAAGATATAGAGTCGTGCGACAGGGTGGGACTTATCCAGGCCATGCCCGCCGGCGATGCAGAGAAAGATGTGGAAGGAAGACAATGGACGCAGCGAGCCGAACTGATGCGCGACGCCATAGTCTATAACCGCAACAACCCCTCTATTCTCTTCTATGAAGGAGGCAACGAGAGCATCTCCCGCGAACACCTCTTGGAACTCAAACACCTGCGCAACCTCTATGATCCTCACGGAGGAAGGGCTGTAGGCAGCAGGGAGATGCTCGACATCAACGAGTCTGAATATGGTGGTGAGATGCTCTATATCAACAAATCGAAGAAACATCCGCTTTGGGCGATGGAATACTGCAGAGACGAGGGATACAGGATGTATTGGGACGACCACTCCTACCCTTACCACCGCCATGGGGCCGGACCGCTCTATCGCAAAGCTGATGCTACAATATACAATCAGAATCAAGATCAACTGGCTATAGAGATGATACGTCGCTGGCACGACTATTATATGGTGAGACCTGGCATGGGACAACGTGTATCATCGGGAGGCGTGAAGATTGTTTTCTCTGATACCAACACCCACGGACGCTCGGAGATGAACTATCGTACCAGTGGTGTCGTAGATGCCATGAGAATAGAGAAGGATGCGTTTTATGCTCATCAAGTGATGTGGAACTCATGGGTTGATGTGGAACATAAAGCATCACATATCATAGGCCACTGGAACTATAACGAAGGAACGATTAAAGACGTATATGTAGTGAGCACATCGCCTATCGTAGAACTGTTTGTCAACGGCAAGCCTGTAGGAAGGAGTACACAGGCAGAATACTCTTTCCTCCACACATTCAAAGATGTGAAATGGGAGAAGGGTGAGGTAAAAGCTGTGGGCTATGCTAACGACGGAGAGACGACAGAATCTACTGCCAGCCATCAGACAGCAGGCACTCCGCATCATCTCCAGCTTACCCTTATACAGAATCCTGATGGGGGAATGCATGCTGACGGCAGCGACCTGGCCTTAGTACAGGTGGAGGTAATGGACAAGGAGGGACGACGGTGCCCTCTCGACAACCGTTATATCCACTGGACACTCGAGGGTGAAGGTGAATGGAGAGGAGGAATAGGGAAAAGTCCTGACGGCGACAACTATATTCTGGCTCGCTCCCTGCCTGTAGAAGCTGGAGTAAGTCGCGTGCTCGTGCGCTCTACATGTACACCGGGAACCATCCTTCTCAAAGCCTATGCCAAGGACATGAAAGAGGCTACAATAGAATGGAAGACGACGGCAGTGGGCAAGAATATAACCGAGGGCATCTCCGACTATATTGCTGCCGAGCATCTGAAAGTGCAACTCTCACGTGGAGAGACACCTCGCTCACCCTCCTACACAGAGAAAAAGACCACTCATCCTGTCATCGCAGCCACCGCTGGAGCCAACACCACAACGATAGGTAACTGCTGGGATGACAACGAACTGTCGGAATGGAGAAACGATGGAAAACTGGCTACGGCATGGATAACATTCGAACTGAGTGAACCTGCTGCCATCGATGAGATAAGCATCAAACTCACTGGATGGAGAAAACGCTCCTATCCCTTGGAAGTGGTGGCAAAGACTGATGAGGGAAAGGAACAGGTGGTGTGGAAGGGATATACAGAGAAGTCGTTGGGCTATGTGAGCCTCTTCATCGACAACCCCGTGAAAGCCAGATACTACACCATCAGACAGACGGGAAAAGCAACGGAGAAAGATGCCTTTGGAGCTATCACCGAACTGGCAGGAGGGGCGGCCACAGAACTCGACCTCTATAAGATGCCTGGGGCAGAACAGGTGAAGGGAGAACTACGCATTGTTGAAATTGATTTTATCAGTGGAAAATGACTAAGAACACACTATTCAAAATTATTATCTTTGATTTCGACGGCACAATTGGCGACACAAACACATGTATCATACGTACATTTAATAGGACTCTTGAGGCGATGGGACTACCTATGGTTGACGAGGTGAGTATCAGCAACCTCATCGGTCTGCCTCTGCGACAGATGTATGAAGAGATTCTCCACACCGACGACAGGGGAATCATCGACCGTGCCTTCAACATCTACCGCAGTCTGTTTATGGGTATCAGCACCACCACAGTGACCCTCTTTCCGCATGTAGCAGAAACCCTGCATACCATCCACGACAAGGGTATCATGATGGCTATTGCCACCAGTCGCGGACGAGATTCTCTGAGGGCGTTGCTCCACACACACGGCATTGATAATTATATCTCAACCGACTGCTGTGAAGAGGATGTGGTGAACAAGAAACCGGCACCAGAGATGGTGGAGCGCATACTGAGCGAAATGGGGATGAGCGCTCAAGAGGCCCTCGTAGTGGGCGACACATGGTATGATATAAAAATGGGACACGATGCCGGATGCGCCACTTGCGGGGTGACCTATGGCAACCACTCACGAGAAATGCTTTCAGCGCATGGTGCTGATACAATTATCGACAGCTTCGACGAACTTCTCCAAGTTATCAATAAGCCATCCCATCCAAACGAAACACAGAACTAATACCTTGTCAGAAAATCAGCAGCTTCTGCAAAAAATAACACACGTCCAAGAGAAGAACTTGAATTCTCAACGTCTAAAGAGTACTTTTACAAAAAGATAATATTTTTTGCACTCGCGAGTTGAATTCGCACATTGAAAAACATTGTTATTTCAATATTATTATTACCTTTGCATAATCAATAATTACCGACAGCTAACTATACAATATTGCCCTACTACAAGAGGCTGGAGATAAAAAAATAAAACTTGGCGATATCCAAACTGAAGATAAAGACAATACTTATTAAAAACTAAAACTAAAATCAAATATTATGCGGAAGACTATTATTTATGCGGTATTGTGCTGCGCACTACTCATTGGCGGAGTGGTGGCAAGGGCACAAAATGGAAATGGCGTTGTGGGATTTGCCGTATGCAACTCTTTCGGACAAAATGGTGTGACAGGTGGTGGCAATGGCGAAGTGGTCCATGTGTCTTCACGCCAGGAATTGGCCAAGTATGCCGGGAGTACAGACCCATATGTCATCATCATCGACAATGATATAGATGGCGGAGGCATGAACGACCTTCAGGATGAATTGTCCATCAATTCAAACAAGACAATCATCGGTGCGGGAAGCGGAAAGAAACTTAATGGTATCGGTCTCACTGCAAGTAGCAAACACAATATTATCATACGTAACATCTATTTAAAGAAGGGACGTATAGATGGAGTGGCCTTTCATAACTGCCACCATGTGTGGATAGACCATTGCGACCTGTCTGACTCTTATGACGGACTGCTTGACATTACCAACGGTTCAGATTTCTTCACCGTGTCATGGGTCAAACTACACGACCATAACAAGGTGAGCATTACCAACTCAGGCACATGCCACTATGAAGATTACAACAAGGAGCGGGTAACCTTTGCCCATTGTATGTTCAAGAACAATACACAGCGCAATCCACGCATCGGATACGGAAAGATGCATATTTACAACTCATACTGGGAGCAGATCTCTTCTTACTGCATCGGATTCCATTCGCAGGCACAGGTGCTGTCGGAAAACAACTATTTCTCCAGTTCTGCACGCAAGCCCTTCTGCAACCAATACACAGACCAACTGCCTTATGCCGGCTATCTGACAGACAGAGGGTCGTATTTTGCAAACGGTGACCCAGGCAGAAGCGATAACTATCCTTTCAAGGACATCTCATATTCACCAACGGATTATTATAACTATTCCTTCGATCTTGTAGAGACAAACAATGTGGTGACTGCCACACCTACCGGTATCGGGCCAAAAAAAGGAATACAATATGAACCAATCCTGAACCCGGGAAATGGTGCCATCGATGTACAACTATCCCAGACTCTCTCATGGGGGAATATTGACGGTGCATCAGCCTCTAAGATGTTTTTCGGCACTTCGGCTGATGCCATGACTGAGTGCAAAACGGAAGATGTGGTACTGAAACCCGAGACCCAATACTACTGGCGAGTGGTATCGGTGGTTGGCCAAGAAGAGTATTCATCTCCCATATATACCTTCATCACAGCTAGCAACAAGGCTTCAAAACCCTATCCCGAAAATGGCTCAAAGCAGCCATGGCTGAGATACCCTTCCAACGGACGCTCTTTCTGCACTGACATGCCACTGACATGGTGCAATGCTGCAGATGCGAAATCATATAAGGTGTATCTGACAGCAGACGGCGCAGACATAGAGAGTGGATATTGCGGTGAGACAACTGGACTATCTCTCGTACCCGGTAATCTGCAGACAGGAAAGACCTATTCATGGCGGGTGGACGTGGTGAAGAATGATGGTACGACAGTGAAAGGTGACGTGTGGTTCTTCTCCACTCCTAACAAGCAGTGGAAGGAAGGTAAAGTGGAGGCAGAAACCATGTACACCTCCGGCATCGCCTTCTGTGAAAGCAACACTTCCAGTTCTGCCGGACAGAACACGGTGGGCGACCAGGGACCAGGCGCATTGTGTGGCGTATGGGGAGGAACAGAGGGGCGCTATGCAATAGAGACTGCCGTCTATAACCAGACGATGGGTGCCAACCTGATTGGCGTTTCTGTGAATGGAAAAACCATTGACACATGGCTCACTTCTGACAAAAATGACAAACTCGAAATACGCAAGACAAGAAACACAGTGTACCTGAAGAGTGGAGACGACATCAGAATAGATTTCGTGGCTGGACTGATAGAAGGTGGCACTAACCAAGGACGTGCAAGGATTGATTATATAAACTTTGTTCCCACTACAAACGAAACTATTGACGTAGCGAGAGAAACGGGCATTTACCACGAACCGGTGTCAACCACTGGATATGACTGTGAATATCTCCCGATAAAGAATATCGTGTTTGCTGATACACTCGGCACTGTAGGAGAGAAAGGGAGCATTCAGGTAAAAGACAGATACTGCTCCTGGATTTCGTTACTTAATGACAATTATGTATTGTATCTCAAGCAGACGGCCATGGTAAAGGCAGTCTATCGTACGGAGGCAGGTGCTGAAGTGACGGTAACCACTGAATTGGACAAAGACCAGCAGCACGCCTTTGAGGTGGCAGCCACACACGACAATGCCCAACTCCTTGCCGTGCGTCTCTACAAGACTCTGCCCCTTGAGACCATCTGCTATTCACCGCAGGCTGATGCAGGAAAAGACTATCAACTTATCTTGTCGCCCGATGTGATCTTTGAAGATGTCAATGGTTTGAAAGGTAATGCAGGAAAGGTGCAGATAAGACAAGAGTATGAGAAATGGACCAAATATCACAATCCTTCAGCAAATGAAGTTCACGCCAAAAAGGACATAAAGGCATACATACTACCCGAGACAGACAAGGACGAGGCCTTTGTGCCCAAAGGCAAGGACGGCAGCACATGGCAGTATGTGGTAGGAACAACCAAATATGCCACCTATTATCTGCAGCACTGCAGCCGAATACGTCTCTACTATACTGGCACAGGAGGATCTTCCACAAGTGTATATGTCACTGTGGTGAATCTGGACACCGAGGAGCAAACTATATATGAAGGAGACCCCGCCCCAGGAAAGAATGTGACATCAGCGGTGTTTGACACCCAACTTTCTCCTGACCACAGTTATGCCGTCAAGATTTCCGGTTCCACTGGCGACATGCTTGTCTATGCGGTCAAGTTGTGGCCAGGCATGCAGACAGGAATAGATTCTGTGGCCATGGAGGGTGACGATGTAGAGATGTTGCATAACCTGTCAGGCCAAGCGGTATATGCCAATGCCAAGGGTATTATAATCAGCAAAGGCTGCAAGCATATCAGCAAATGATCATACTGACAGACTGCCCCTTGACAGACCATAGCAATGAAAAAGATTTTATGGTTTTTTGTGCTCATCTTCGTGGTTTTTGCGATCTCCAACACAAATTATCCCAAATCGGTCATTAGCGTTATGATGATAACAACTCTTGTTTTTGAACAGATGTCTCTACGTTTTGAGGGCGCAATGGGGTTCCATTGTAACCGAAAAACGGAAAGGCAGATGACAAAAAGAAAGT